>NZ_JBHVBO010000027.1:0-34788 GCF_042668085.1 Isoptericola sp. NPDC057391
GCCCTGTTTCGCCTCGCGAACAGGGCCACGCGCCCACCCACAACGCTTCGGGGTCAGCCGCGGGCCGCGATCTCGGCGGCGAGTCCCGAGGCGTCGAGGTAGTCGTCCCACCGGTACCCGACGACCTTCGCCACGTGCGGGCGCGCGAGCGCGACCTGCCGGTCGAGGGTCGCGAGGTCGGTCGGGGCGCGGTCGCCGACCTCGCCCGGCGGCCGGAACGCCTCGACGTTCGCCCACAGGGTCACGCCCCGCACCTTCGCCGCCTCCGCGTAGAGCCTCGCCGTGGAGCCCGCGTACGCCTCGCCGTACGTCGTGCGCCCGACGACGCCGCGCAGGTCCGCCCGCACGGGCCGGTCGCGGTCGGCGCGGCCGAAAACGCCCACCCGGCCGGTGCCGCCGCCGTCCTGCGGGGCGAGCACCATCCGCACCCCGGCCGCGGTGTCCGCGATCCGCTGCAGCGCCGGGCGCACGGACGAGACGGGGACGCCGCCGTCGCGACGCAGGTCGGCATAGGGGCTGACCACGACCCGCTGCTTGTCCCGTGGCAGGCGGAACCCGACGATGCGGTGCTGCATCTCGTACACCCGCAGGTTGGGCGCCCACGTGGCCTCGTCGGTGAAGACGGCGGTCTCGAGCGACTGGTAGACGCCGGCGAACGCGTCCCGCTGCCCGTACCGGGCGTTCCAGCCCGCGAGGACGCGCGACGTGAAGCCGCCGAGGGTCTGGGTGTACGAGTCGTCGCCGACGTACGGGGCCGCGGGGTCGGGCGCCGGCTTCGGCAGGCCGAGGTACACCGACATCCCGAAGCGCTCGGCGTCGGCGACGAGCAGCGCGTCGGCGTCCACGGTCGACGCGGCGTGCGCGACGACCAGGTCGTACGTGCGGCTCGGCGAGTCGCACTCGCTGTACCCGCCCTCCACCGGCAGCAGCCACCAGGTGAACGTGCCGTGCGCCGTCGTCGTCCGCCCGTCCCGGCCGGGGCAGAACAGGGCGGCGTCGTCGAACGTCGCCTTGGCAGCGTAGGTGTACACGTGCCGGACGGCGCCCCCGCCGGTCTGGGCGACGGCGTGGTCGTAGCCGTCCTGGCCGTCGACGGTGAAGCCCGCGAACCCCTCGTCCCCGCCGGGGCGCAGGTCGGCCGGCGTGGCCGGGGCGAGCGCCGCTCCGAACGTCACGAGGGTGTCGGCCCCGATGGTGTGCGCGCCCTGCACGGTGGCGCGCGTCGCGCAGCGGTCCGCGGTGGTGAGCACGAACCAGCCCGTGACGGCGTAGGACGCGCGGACGGCGACGTCGGGGCGGTCCAGCCGCCCGCCCCCGGGACAGGTCGGTGCCGGGCTCGGGGACGTGCCGACGGACGCGCTCGACGAGGGCGCCGGGCCGCCCGCCCGCGGCCCGGCCACGCTCGACGAGGGGGTCGGGGCGCCGGCCGGCGAGCCGGAGGGCGCGGGGCCGCACGCGGCGAGCCCCAGCAGCACGGCGGCCGCCGCCACGACGGCAGCGAACGGGGAGGCCCTCCGGACGGGGGACGTCATCCGGCTACTTGACGGTGGCCGGGAGCACCTCGAGGTCGTCCGCGTGCTCCTTGACGTAGCTCCCTGCCTCGTCCTTCGCGATCGCCTTCATCAGCGGGTCGAAGCGCTCGCGATCGAGGACGACGATGGACTGCCCGTCGTCGCTGCGCCCGGTGCCGGAGTACGGGGCGGTCATGAAGTCGACGTCGTTGGTGCTCAGGCCGCGCGCGCTCATGTAGAGGTTGCGCATCCGGTCGATGGTGAACCCGTCGTCCGCGGCGACCGACTTGCTCACCGTGGTGAAGAACTCGGTCATCATCCCGACGTCGTTCCGGTTGTTGTTGACCTTGGCGAGGATGGCGCGCATCCAGTTCTGCTGGCGCTGGACGCGGCCGAAGTCGCCGTTGTTCAGGCCGTGGCGCTGGCGCGTGTACTTCAGCGCCTCCTCGCCGGACATCATGTGCACGCCCTTGGAGAAGAAGACCTGGTCGCCGTCGCCGATGTCCTCCGGCACGCGGATGCGCACGCCGTCGAGCGCGTCGGTCATCGCCGTGAACGACTCGAAGTCGGTGACCACGAAGTGGTCGATCTTCACGCCGGTGAGGTCCTGGACCGTCTGGATCATCAGCGGCGGGCCGCCGTACGAGAAGGCGGCGTTGATCTTGGCCTCGCCGTGCCCGGGGATCGGCACCCAGGAGTCGCGCGGGATCGAGACCACCTGGGCGCTCTTCCGGTTCGCGGGGAGGTGCACCAGCATGATCGCGTCGGTGCGCTGGGCGCCGGCCTTCCACTGCGACGGGTCGCCGGCGGAGATCCGGCTGTCCGAGCCGAGCACGAGCAGGTTGACCGCCTCGGTCTCCTCCTCGACCTCGGGGGCGCTGCCGGCCGGGATCTCGGCGAACGGGTCGCCGATCCGCTCGATGTTGTTGTCCAGGCTGCGCTGGAACCACCAGGCCGCGCCGAAGCCCCCCGCGGCCAGCAGCAGCACCAGCACCCCGACGACGGCCAGCGCACGGCGGCTGCGGCGTCCCTCGGTGCGGGCGTGGCGGTACGGGGCGTTGGCTCGGCTCACAGGGCCGGATCCTACGGCCCCGGTCGCGGAGATCCTGTGTTCCGCCCGTGACGCTTCCGGCCGTACCATTCGCCGGTGCGCCGCCGGACAGCTGCGGGCACCGCGAGCGAGACGAAGGGCACGACCATGTACGGCACCGGGGCGACGACGTCGTCGAAGCGCTCCCGCGTGCTGCTGGTCACGCACCACTACCCGCCCGAGCACGGCGCACCGCAGCGGCGGTGGGACACCCTGACCCCGCGCCTCATGGACGCGGGCGTCGACGTCGCCGTCCTCACCCCTCCCCCGCACTACCCGAGCGGGCGGCTGCAGGACGCGGCCGCCGACCACCGGCCGGGGTCGGTCTCCCGGGGCCGGCACGGCGAGCGCGTGGTCCGCACCAGGTTCCGCCCGCACGCCGCCGACCTGCTGTCGCGCACGGTGGACCAGGCCGTCGCGGCGGCGAGCGCCGTCGTGCTCGGCCTGCGGCACTTCCGGCAGCGGGCCGAGCGGCCCGACGTCGTGGTCGGCACCGTGCCCGGCATCCCGTCGATGTTCGCCGCGTGGCTGCTGGCGCGGCTGCTGCGCGCCCGGCTCGTGATCGAGATGCGTGACGCCTGGCCGGACCTCATCGAGCCCAGCGGCGTGTTCGACGCGCGGCGCTCCGCCGCCTCCCGCGCCCTCGCGGGCGCGCGCGCCCTGGTGCACCGCGCGGTGACGCGGCTCCAGTCGCGTGCGGACGCCGTCGTCACGACCACGGAGACGTTCGCCCAGGTGCTGCTCGAGCGGGGCGTGCGGCGCGTCGCGGTCGTGCGCAACGGCACGTCGTTCCAGCCGCTCACCGCGGACGACGTGGCCGACGAGCTCGCCGACGGCCTGCCCGACGACGCCCCGCCGGACCGCCCGCTGCGCGTCGTGTACGCGGGCACGGTGGGGCGCGCACAGGACCTGCAGTCGGTGGTGCGCGCCGCGGCGCAGGTGGCCCGCCGCGGCCTGCGGCTCGACGTCCGCATCGTCGGGGCGGGCGCGCGGGTGCCGTTCCTCGAGGGGCTCGTGGCCGAGCTCGACGCCCCCGTGACGTTCGTGGGGGCCGTGCCGCACGACGCGATCCGCCGCTACTACGCCTGGGCGGACACCGTCGTGGTGTCCCTGCGCGACTGGAAGCCCCTGGAGTGGACCGTGCCGTCGAAGCTGTACGAGGTGATGGCGTCGGGGGCCTACGCCACCGCGTGCGTGGCCGGCGAGGCCGCCGCGCTGGTGCAGCGCTCCGGCGCCGGGTCGGTGGTGCCGCCCGGCGACGTCGACGCGCTCACGGAGCTGTGGTCGGGCTGGGCGTCGTCCGGCGACGTGCCCGCCGCGGACCCGCGTGCCGCGGAGTGGGTGGCCCGGAACGCCGACGACGACACGCTCGCCGCGCGGTACCTCGACCTGCTGCGCGAGCTGACCGGCCCGACGGCCCGGCCCGGCGACATGGCGGCCCGATGACGCGCGCGCGCGAGCTGGCCCGCAACGCGCGCTTCGCGGCGTCCTTCGTGGGCGGCGCGCTGCGCACCGACCCGGCGTGGCTGGTGCTCCAGGCGGCGCGGCGCACCCCGGCCCGGGTCAGCGCCGTCGTCGTGCCGTGGGTGGAGCGGGCGCTGGGCGACGGGACGTCCGGGGAGGCCGGCCGGCTGCGTGCCGCGTGGCAGGACGGCGACGTCGCGGCCCTGCGCGCGGCGGCCCCGACGTCGCGCGCCGGACGCCGGGTCCGGGCGTCACTGCTGGGTCAGGTCGCGGTGCTGGAGGACGTCCGACCCCGGGAAACGTCTCAGGATGCGGACGGTTTCCCGGGGCGAGCGGGTGAAAAAATGCCGCAAACCGGACCGGGTGAAATTTCGGCCTCGGGACCGACGGCGGTGCACCACCACCTCACCAACTCGCTGCCGCACACGCAGAGCGGGTACACGCTGCGCACGCACGCCATCCTCACCGCGCAGCGCGCCGCGGGTCACCCCGTCACCGCGACCACCCGCGCCGGCTACCCGCTGATGATCGGGGCGCTCGGCGCCCGCGGCGCGGACGTCGTCGACGGCGTGACCTACCGGCGGCTGGTGCCGCGGTCCCTGCCCGCCGACCACCGGCGCCGCGCCGCGGACGGCGTCGACCTGCTGGTCCGCGCGCTCGACGACGCGCGTCCCGCCGTGGTGCACGCCACCACCCCGTGGACCACGGGCGACGCCGCCCGCGCCGCCGCCGCGCGGGTCGGCCTGCCCTGGGTCTACGAGGTGCGCGGGCTGCCGGAGGAGACGTGGGCCGCGTCGCACCCGACGGCCGAGGGCCGTGAGCGTGCCGCCGCGTCGGAGCGGTTCGCGCTGCTGCGCGCCCGCGAGACGGACCTCGCGCTCACCGCGGACCACGTGGTCACCCTCAGCGGCACGATGCGCGACGAGCTCGTCGGGCGCGGCGTGCCCGCCGAGCGCATCACCGTGGTGCCGAACGCCGTCGACGCCGCGCTGCTGCGACCCGCGCCGTCGGCCGCCGAGGCGCGCGCCGCGCTCGGCCTGCGCACCGCGCCGTTCGTCGTCGGCACGGTGAGCAGTGTGGTCGGGTACGAGGGCCTGGACACCGTGCTGCGCACGGTCGCCCTGCTGCGGTCGCGGGGCGTGGACGTGTCCGCCCTGATCGTGGGCGACGGCGTCGACCGGCCGCGCCTGCTGCGGCTCGCCGCCGAGCTCGGGCTGGGCGAGCACGCCCTGCTGCCAGGGCGTGTGCCGCGGGACGTGGCGCGCACCTACCTCGCCGCCCTCGACGTCGTGCTGGTGCCGCGCCGGCCCGACCGCGTGACGCGGCTCGTCACGCCGCTCAAGCCGGTCGAGGCGATGGCCCTCGGTCGGCCCGTCGTCGCGAGCGACCTGCCCGCGCTCGCCGAGGTGCTGTCTCCCCTCGACGGCGCCCCGCCGGTCGGGCCCGCCGGCGTGCTCGTGGACCCCGACGACACCACCGCGTGGGCCGACGCCGTCGCTCGCCTGCTCGACGACGACGCCCACCGCGCCGCGCTCGTCGACGCCGGCCGGCACGTCGCCGCCGAGCGCACGTGGGAGCGGCTCGTGGGCCGGTACGCCGACGTGTACGCGGCGGTCACCGCCACCAGGAAGGACACCGTGTGAGGAACCCTGCCGGGCAGATCGCCGTCGCCGCCGCCCTCGCCCTGGGGCTCGGCTCCGGTCTCGGAGCCTGCACGTCCTCGTCGGGCGACGGGGCGCCGCGGCCGAGCGCCGCGCCGACGACGGCGCCCGTCGCGTCGCCGAGCCCGTCGCCGTCGCCCTCGCCCAGCGAGGCGCCGGACCCGCTCGGCGAGGGCGCGACGAACGTGCTCCTCGTGGGCAACGACTCGCGCGACCCGCAGGGCCTGGGCGGGAACGCGGACACGATCATGCTGGCGCACGTCCCGGCGGACCGGTCGGCGCTGTACCTCATCTCGTTCACGCGGGACATGCACGTGCCGATCCCCGGGCTCGGCGAGGGCAAGATCAACTCCGCGTTCTCGCGCGGCGGCACAGACACCCTCGTCGACACCGTCTCCGGGGTGCTGGGCGGCGCGGAGGTCGACGCCGTCGTGCAGACCAACTTCGCCGGCTTCATCGCGCTCACGCGGGCGCTCGGCGGCATCGAGGTGGAGAACAAGCACGCCAGCCGGGTCACGGTGCAGAGCACCGGCCGCGTGGTCGAGTTCCCCGAGGGGGACGTGACGCTCGAGAGCACCGACGGCCTCATCTACGTGCGCGAGCGCAAGACGCTGCCGCTGGGCGACCTGGACCGCACCGAGCGCCAGCGGGCCGCCGTCACCGGCATCCTCGCGGGCATCGCGGAGCGCGCCGACGATCCCACCGCACTCGCCGAGCTGATCCCGCTCATGGCCGGGAACGTCAAGGTCACCGGGTCGCTCGACGGCGTGGACCTGCTCGACGTCGTCCCGCTCGTCGCCGCGCTCGACCGCGACGACGTCGTGGGGCTGATGGTGCCCATCACCGGGTTCGGTAGCGTCGACGGTGCGTCCGTCAACCTGGTCGACGAGGCGCAGACCGCCGACCTCGGCCGCGCCGTGCGGGACGATGCTCTCGACGAGTACGTCGCGACGTACGGCACGGACTACGCACCGACCCATTCCTGAGATCCGGACCGACAGAAGGACACACGAACGATGCGCGGAATCATCCTGGCGGGCGGCAGCGGTACCCGGCTGCACCCGATCACCCTCGGGGTGAGCAAGCAGCTGGTGCCGGTCTACGACAAGCCGATGATCTACTACCCGCTCTCGACCCTGATGCTCGCCGGCATCCGGGACGTGCTGGTGATCACCACCCCGCACGACGCCGAGCAGTTCCGGCGCCTGCTGGGCGACGGCTCGCAGTTCGGGATCTCGATCAGCTTCGCGGTGCAGGACGTGCCGAACGGTCTGGCGCAGGCGTTCGTGCTCGGCGAGGAGTTCATCGGGTCCGACGCCGCGGCCCTGGTGCTGGGCGACAACATCTTCTACGGGCAGGGGCTGGGCGACCAGCTGCAGAAGTTCACGTCCGTGGACGGCGGCGCGGTTTTCGCCTACCGGGTCGCGGACCCGACGGCGTACGGCGTGGTCGAGTTCGACGCCGACGGGCGCGCCGTGTCGCTGGAGGAGAAGCCGGCGCAGCCGAAGTCGAGCTACGCCGTACCCGGCCTGTACTTCTACGACAACGACGTGGTCGAGATCGCCAAGAACCTGCAGCCGTCGGCGCGCGGCGAGTACGAGATCACCGACGTCAACCGTGCCTACCTCGAGCGCGGCGACCTGCGGGTGGAGGTGCTGCCGCGGGGCACGGCCTGGCTCGACACGGGCACGTTCGACTCGCTGCTGGAGGCGTCCGACTTCGTCCGCACGATCGAGCGCCGCCAGGGCCTCAAGGTGGGCGCGCCGGAAGAGGTCGCGTGGCGGCGCGGCTTCCTGTCCGACGACGAGCTGCGCGAGCGCGCCGAGAAGCTGACCAAGTCCGGTTACGGCACCTACCTGCTCGGCCTGCTCGAGCAGTAGCCCGGCAGGCTCAGGCGAGCACCTCGGCCGCGGCGGCGTCCCAGCGCTCCGCCCAGTCGCCGATGGGCGCGACCCCGGCGGCCCGCAGCGCGTCGTGGCCGAGCACGGAGAACGCCGGCCGCGGCGCGGGGCGCACGAACGCGTCGGACGTCGTGGGCTCCAGCGGCGTGCTCAGGCCCGCGGACGCGAGGACGCGGCCCGTGAACCCGAACCACGACGTCCGGCCCGAGGCCGTGCCGTGGTACGTGCCCGCCGGGGCGCCCGCCTCGACGAGGCGGACGATCAGGTCTGCCAGGTCGCGCGTCCAGGTGGGCTGGCCGACCTGGTCGTCCACGACCGCGAGGCGGTCTTTCTCGGCGCCGAGACGCGCCATCGTCTTCGGGAAGCAGCCGCCGTGCGCCCCGTACAGCCACGCCGTCCGCACGATCAGGTGGTCAGGCGCCTCCGCGCGCACGGCCCACTCCCCCGCGGCCTTGGTGCGCCCGTACGCGGACACGGGCGCCAGCGGCGCGTCCTCGGCGTAGGGGGCGGAGGCGGCGCCGTCGAACACGTAGTCGGTGGACACCTGCACCAGGCGGGCGCCCGCCGCGTGCGCGGCCCGCGCGAGGTTCGCCGCCCCGGTCGCGTTGACGCGGAACGCGTCGCCCTCGTGCGCCTCGGCGTCGTCGACCGCCGTCCACGCCGCGCAGTTGACCACGACGTCGAACCCACGCACCGCGGCCAGGACCGCGTCGGCGTCCGTGACGTCCAGGTCGGCCCGGCCGACGCCGACGACGTCCCGGGCCTCGGCGGGGGCCCCGTCGACGCCCGTGCGGAGGCGGGCCATCAGGTCGGTCCCGAGCATCCCGGCCGCGCCGACGACCAGCCAGCGGCGGGGGGCGGGGGTGGTGGGCGGAGCCGTCGTCGTCTCGGTCACCGTAGGATCCTACGGGCCCACCCTCCGCCGAAACACCTGGCCGACCCCGTGAAGGAGCACCCGTGCAGATCCGCGAGCTGACCGTCCCCGGCGCCTACGAGATCACCCCGAAGCAGCACGGCGACCCGCGCGGCGTCTTCCTCGAGTGGTTCAAGTCAGGGCCGTTCGCCGAGGCCGTCGGCCACCCCCTCGACCTGCAGCAGGCCAACGCGTCGGTGTCCGCCGCCGGCGTGCTGCGCGGCATCCACTTCGCCGACGTGCCGCCCGGCCAGGCCAAGTACGTCACCTGCGCGAAGGGCGCCGTCCTCGACGTCGTCGTCGACATCCGCGTCGGCTCCCCCACCTTCGGGCAGTGGGACTCCGTGCTGCTCGACGACGTCGACCGCCGCGCCATCTACCTCGGCGAGGGCCTCGGGCACGCGTTCATGTCCCTGGAGGACGGCTCGACCGTGCTCTACCTGTGCTCCGCGGGCTACAACCCCGGCCACGAGCATGGGATCCACCCCCTGGACCCCGAGGTCGGCATCGCGTGGCCCACGACGGCGCGCGACGGCTCGCCGCTCACCGCGCAGCTGTCCGACAAGGACACCGCCGCCCCGAGCCTGTCCGAGGCGAAGGCCCAGGGCCTGCTGCCCACCCTCGACGCCGTCGAGGGCTACCTCGCGTCGCTCCGCGGCTGACGCCGCGCCGCACCGCGCCTACTGGCCGGTGCGGGCGTACTTGGCCTCGACGGCGGCCTTCGCCGGGCGCCACCAGTCCTCGTTCTCCCGGTACCAGTCGACGGTCGCGGCGAGGCCGGTGCGGAAGTCGGTGTACGCGGGGGTCCAGCCGAGCTCGGTGCGCAGCTTCGTGGCGTCGATGGCGTAGCGCAGGTCGTGGCCGGGGCGGTCGGCGACGTGGTCGAAGTCGTCCGCGTCGCGCCCGAACAGCTCGTTCAGGGTGCGGACCACCTCGAGGTTGTTCGTCTCGCCGTCGGCGCCGATGAGGTACGTCTCCCCGACGCGGCCGCGGTCGATGATCGCCCACACGGCGGTGTTGTGGTCGTGGACGTGGATCCAGTCGCGCACGTTCAGCCCCGCCCCGTACAGGCGGGGGCGGATCCCGTCGATGAGGTTGGTGATCTGGCGCGGGATGAACTTCTCCACGTGCTGGTAGGGGCCGTAGTTGTTCGAGCAGTTCGAGATCGTGGCCTCGATGCCGAACGAGCGCACCCAGGCGCGCACCAGCAGGTCCGAGCCGGCCTTCGTGGACGAGTACGGGCTGGACGGGTTGTACGGCGTGGTCGGGGTGAACTTCTCGTCGCCCTCCAGCGGCAGGTCGCCGTACACCTCGTCCGTGGAGATGTGGTGGTACCGCACGCCGTGGCGACGCACCGCCTCCAGCAGGGTGAACGTGCCCACCACGTTGGTCTGCACGAACGGCGACGGGTCCGTCAGCGAGTTGTCGTTGTGCGACTCCGCGGCGAAGTGCACGACGACGTCCGCGTCCGCGACGAGGCCGTCCACCAGCTCCGCGTCGGTGATCGACCCCTGCACGAAGTTCACCCGGTCCGCGACCGGCGCCAGCGACGACCGGTCCCCGGCGTACGTCAGCGCGTCCAGCACCGTCACCACGGCGTCCGGGCGCTCCGCCACCGTCTGCTGGACGAAGTTCGCTCCGATGAAACCGGCACCGCCGGTGACGAGGACCCGCATGACAACCTGCACCAATCTGTGGGGGAACGACCGGCTCAGCGCCGGCCGAGAGCACGATACTGCCAGCCGCTGCCGGTCCACGCGGCGCGGTCCAGGGCGTTGCGGCCGTCGAGGATGGTGCGCTGCGCGACGAGCGTGCCCACCTGCTCCGGGTCGAGGTCGCGGTACTGCTTCCACTCCGTGAGGAGCAGGACGGCGTCCGCGCCGGCGAGCGCGGCCTCCAGGTCCCGCTCGTAGTGGAGGTGCGGCTGCTTCGCGCGGGCGTTCTCGATGGCCTGCGGGTCGTGCACCGTGACGACGGCGCCCAGCTCCGCCAGGCGCGCCGCGACGTCGAGTGCGGGCGAGTCGCGCACGTCGTCGCTGTCCGGCTTGAACGCGGCGCCGAGCACCGTGACCTCCGCGCCGTCGACCGTCCCGCCCAGCACCTCGGATGCGAGGTCCACCATGCGGGTGCGACGGCGCGTGTTGATGGCGTCCACCTCGCCGAGGAAGGCGACGGCGTCGCCCGCCCCGAGCTCGTCGGCGCGGGCGCGGAAGGCCCGGATGTCCTTGGGGAGGCAGCCGCCCCCGAAGCCCAGCCCCGCGTTGAGGAAGCGGCGCCCGATGCGGGCGTCGTACCCGATCGCGTCCGCGAGGCGGGCGACGTCGCCGCCCGCCACCTCGCACAGCTCCGCCATGGCGTTGATGAAGGAGATCTTCGTGGCGAGGAACGAGTTGGCGGCGACCTTCACCAGCTCCGCCGTCGGGTAGTCCGTGACGATGCGCGGCACGCCCTCCGCGAGCGGCGCGGCGTAGACCGCGTCGAGGGCCGCCGTGGCCCGCTCCCCCGTCGTGTCGTCGGGCACGCCGTAGACGAGACGGTCGGGGTGCAGCGTGTCCTGCACGGCGAACCCCTCGCGCAGGAACTCCGGGTTCCAGGCGAGCACCGCGCCCGGCCGCGCGGCCGCGACGACACCCGCGAGGCGCTGCGCGGTGCCCACGGGAACCGTGGACTTGCCCACCACGATCTCACCCGCACCGAGGTGCTCGACCAGCTCCCCCACCGCGGCGTCGACGAAGGTGAGGTCGGCCGCCGGACCGTCCTTCCGTTGCGGCGTCCCGACGCACACGAAGTGCACCTGCGCGCCGGCGACCGCTGCCATGTCGGTCGAGACGGTGAGCCGGCCCGTCCCCGTGACCTGCGACAACAGGTCGTCCAGCCCCGGCTCGAAGAACGGCGCCTTGCCCGCGGCGAGCGCATCCACCCGCTGCGCATCAACGTCGACCCCCACCACGTCGTGCCCGAGGTGAGCCAGGCTCGCCGCGTGCACCGCGCCGAGGTACCCGAGACCGACCACCGAGATCCTCACGCTTGCCGTCCTTCCCTCTGGGCGAATCGTGGAGACCGTAGCGCACCGAGGCGCCCTAGGATGCGGGCGATGGAACATGAGGCGGAGGTTCAACAGGGCGCAGCGCGCCCGACCGACCTGTACGCCGAACTCTTCGGGAAAAACGCGTCGACCCTCGAGGTCGTCTCGACAGGCAGACTCGCTCCGGTCGGCGCACGCCCACCGATCCGTACTTACCTCGGCCAGATCTGGAAGCGGCGACACTTCCTGTGGGCAGAGGCCCGCGCGAAGGTCACCAGCGGTACGCGCGAAACCTTGCTCGGTCAGGCGTGGCTCGTCGTGAACCCCATGCTCAACGGGCTCGCGTACTACCTCATCTTCGGCCTCGTCCTGGGCGCCAAGGCTGGCATCGAGAACTTCATCGGCTACCTGATCATCGGTGTCTTCCTCTTCCAGTTCACGTCCCAGAGCGTGGTGAACGGCGCGAAGTCGATCTCCAGCGGCCGGAACCTCATCCGAGCGTTCGCCTTTCCCAGGGCGTCGCTGCCCGTCTCCGTGGTGCTGCGAGGGGTCCTCAACCTCGCCCCGGCGCTGGGAGCCATGTTCGTGCTGCTCGTGACCCTGCCGGAGAAGGAGCACTGGACGGCTGCAGCGGCGTTCTTTCCCGTCGTCCTGGCACTACAGGTCCTGTTCGTCACGGGCCTGGCACTCCTGCTGGCCCGCGCCGCGTCCGCCCTTCCTGATTTGAACCAGCTGATCAGCGTGCTGATGCGGTTCTGGCTCTACGGGTCCGCGGTCTTCTTCTCGATCGAGCGGTTCGAGAACTACCCGTGGATCGTCGGCATCATGGAAGCGAACCCCATGTACATGGTGCTCGACGCCGCTCGGGACACGCTGCTGTACGGCGCTGTCCCCGCCCTCTCTACGTGGATCGGGCTGAGCGCCTGGGCGGTCGGGACCTTGCTGGTGGGTTTCCTCGTCTTCTGGCAGGCGGAGGAGTCGTATGGCCGTGTCTGACCTCGCCGTCGCCGACCCCTTCGCTCAGGCCACCGTGGCGGTGCAGGACGTGAGCGTGCGCTACCGGGTGCCGTCCACCGACGCAGCGGAGCGCCGTCGGCGGGCCAACCCGCTCTTGAAGGCAGCCCGTACCGTGCTGGGCAACGACCCCAAGGTGCTCGTGCGTGCCCTCTCCGGCATCTCGTTCGTCGCCCGTTCAGGCGAACAGATCGGGTTGGTGGGTCAGAACGGCTCCGGCAAGAGCACCCTCCTGCGCATCATCGCCGGCCTCGAGAACCCTGCCAAGGGTCGAGTGCTCGCCGAGAGCACCCCAGTGCTCATCGGCGTCAATGCCGCCCTCGTTCCTGACCTGTCCGGCGAGGAGAACATCCGCCTCGGCTGCCTCGCCATGGGTCTCACCCCCGCGCAGGCGGAGGCAGCCGTGCCTGACGTCAAAGAGCTCGCCGGCCTCGGCAAGTCGATCTACCTGCCGATGAAGACGTACTCGTCCGGCATGGGTGCGCGGCTGCGCTTCGCGATCGCGACCGCATCCAACCCGCACATACTCCTGATCGACGAGGCCCTGGCCACCGGCGACGCCGCCTTCAAGGAGCGCAGCGAGGCCCGGATGCAGAGGCTGCGCCAGAGCGCCGGCACCGTCTTCCTGGTGTCGCACGCCGCGCAGACCATCGAGGAGAGCTGCACCCGGGCCATCTGGCTCAACCACGGGCGCCTCGTCCTCGACGGACCTGCCCAAGACGTCGCGTTGCGCTACCGCAAGTGGGCCTGGGCTGTCGCGAAGGACAGGCCCGAGGAAGCGAAGCTGATCATCGAGACGGCCTTCACCGAGCGCGAGCAGACCACGGTCCGGGTGGAGGAGTCCCGGTCCAGCCGTCTGTACACTGCCCGTCACGTGAGGCCCCCGAGCGCCTCCTCGAGGCGCACCAAGGGAGGGCGATAGCGGATGCGGCCGCGTGTCATGACCGTCTACGGCACTCGCCCGGAGGCCATCAAGGTCGCCCCTGTGATCCAGGAGCTTCAACGCAGCGACACGCTGTCCGCGATCACGGTCGTCACCGGACAGCACCGGGAGATGCTCGACCAGGTCAATCACCTCTTCGGGATCGTCCCGGACCACGACCTCGACATCTTCGAGCACGGCGCATCTCTGTCTCGGATCGTGTCACGCGTGCTCGACCGCATCGATCCGGTCCTCGAGGCCGAGCGGCCCGCTGCCCTGATCGTCCAGGGTGATACCTCGACGTCGGCGGCTGCGGCGCTGGGCGCCTTTCACCACGGGATCCCGGTGGTGCACCTGGAGGCGGGGCTGCGCTCAGGAGACCTACGCTCTCCGTTCCCCGAAGAAGCGAACCGCCGCCTCACGTCGCAGCTCGCATCACTCCACCTCGCACCGACCGCCGCGAGCCGTGCCAACCTCGTCCGCGAGGCCATCTCCGAGCACGCGGTGGTCGTCACGGGGAACACGGTCATCGACGCCCTTCTCACCGCCGCGGGAAAGGCCTCGTCGTTCAGCGATCCTGTGCTGGAGCGAGTGACCTCGGGCAGTCGACGGATCGTCCTGGTCACCACACATCGGCGTGAGAACTGGGGGACTGCGATGCAGGGAATCGGGCGCGCGCTCGCGAGCATCGCCGATGCCTTCCCGGACGTCGAGGTCGTGGTCCCCCTGCACAGGAACCCGGTCGTCCGGGAGGCCCTCGCGCCCCACCTGGACGGTCGGCCCAACGTGACGCTGGTCGAACCCTTGGCCTATGCCGAGTTCACCCGGCTGCTCGCGCTCGCCAGTGTCGTCCTGACCGACTCCGGGGGGATACAGGAAGAGGCACCCAGTCTCGGCAAGCCTGTACTCGTCCTGCGAGAGAACACCGAGCGGCCCGAAGCGGTAGCGGCCGGCACCGTCCGGCTCATCGGGACCGACACCGACACGATCGTGCACGAGACCTCGATCCTTCTCTCGGATCCTGCTGCTTACGAGGCGATGGCGCGCGCGACGAACCCCTATGGCGACGGACGCGGAGCGTTTCGTTCCGTCGCCGCGATCACCCACATGCTCGGCCTCGGGGACCGCCCGGCCGACTGGGTCACAGAAGGACGACCATGAGCAAGACCCGCGTATTCATCTACGGCTCGTGCGTGTCGCGCGACACCTTCGAGCACTTCGACCCGGAACAGTTCGAACTGATCCGCTACGTCGCACGTCAGTCGGCCCTGAGCGCCTACACCCGCCCCGTCACGCTCGTGGAGCCCCCGGTGTTGGAGTCGTCGTTCCAGCAGCGGATGGTGTCCGGGGACTATGCCTCTGACCTGCAAACCCTCATCCCGGAGCTTGCGTCGGTCACGGACCTCGTGCTCGTGGACCTCACGGACGAGCGTCTTGGCGCTTACATCCTGCCCGACGGGTCCGTCGTGACCCGATCTGTCGAGCTCGTCCAATCGGGTGCCGAGAGCCGGCTTCCGGCCGGGTCGCAGCACATCGCCTTCGGCAGCGACCAGCACTTCCACTACTGGTCCAGCGCGATATCGGCCGTCGGGGAACTGTTCCGGCAGCACATGCCGCGGGCGGCCGTCGTGCTGCTCGACGTTCCCTGGGCGGACCGCTCCGAGTCCGGCACCCCCGTCCCGGCATCGTTCGGGATGACTGCCGCCGACGTCAATCCTCTCCTGCGGCACTACACGAAGGAGGCGGCTCGTGCGCTCGGCGCCGAGCTCGTCACCGTTCCGGACGGCATTGTGTCGTCGAGCGCGAACCACCCGTGGGGGGACGCCCCGTTCCACTACTCCCGGTTGGTGTATCGCACCCTCACCGAACAGATCACGGGCACTGAGGGTCGTGACCCGTGGGCCCCCACGGACCCGCCGCAGCATGTGCCTTCGACCACGACGGCGCCGCGCAGGACGTCGGCGACCCGGGTAAGTGGCACCTCGCGGCCGTCGGCACAGGGCGGGGCCCTCGCACCACTCGAGAACGGGCCCAACCTGATAGTCGCCGGAGCCCAGCGTTCCGGCGTGAGCTGGCTCCGCGAACGGCTTGCGAAGCATCCAGACGCCTACGTGGCGGGCCCCGACGGCCGTCATTTCTTCGCTCACCCCGGCCGTCTCGGGAAGCCAGAGGAGATCGCCAAGTACGAGGCCGCCTACGCCGACCACGGCGGTGCCCGGTGGCGAGTCGACGTCACGCCGACGTACTTCTGGCACGCGGCAGGTGGGCCGTTCTCCCCCAAGCGTCACGACGCCGCCAAGGCCGTCCACAACCGACTCGGGCCCGACACCGAGGTGCTCGTCGCGCTCCGTGACCCGGTCTCGCGTGCTGTCTCCGGCTACTGGCACACGTTCGCGGGTGGGCACCTGCAGGGGTCGTCGGGCATATTCCAGGTCCCCACACACTTCGGCGTGGTCGACCTTGGCTTCTACCGGCGCCATCACGAGCACTGGGCGGCCAGCCTCGGCGTCGACCGTGTCCACGTCCACCTGTACGACGACCTGGTTGCCGACCCCGAGACGTACCTGCGCCGCGTGCTGCGGAGCCTGCGTCTGGAAGCATCACCCGAATACCTCAAGAACGCCGGGACACAGCACGCCGAGGGTCGGCGGACCTGGCTCGCCCCGTTCAAGAAGCAGAGCCAGATCACCCCACAGGAGATCGCCGCACTCCTTGAGCTCTACCGGGACGACATCGCCTACGTGGAGGATCTCCTGGGACGGGACCTCCCGGAGTGGCGTGACCTCGACCGGCTCATCGAGCGGCACACGTCACAGAGGAGCTGATCACGTGCAACCCCCGTTCTTCGTCATCGGTGCGCCCCGGTCAGGTACGTCGTACCTCGTCGAGGTGCTGAACCGACACCCGGACGTCGTCATGACGAACGAGACCCGAGTCATGACGTTCCTCTACCGTGCACTGCATCGCTGGAGCAAGGACCGCATGGCCCTGATGACGGAGCGGACCCTTTTCCTCTCGACGTTTCGCCGTCATGTCCCCGACATCGTGCGCGACTTCTACCGCCAGCTCGGCGCCACGGAGACGTCACGGTGGGGAGACAAGTTCCCCCACTACGCGGACAGCAAGACGGATCCTGGGCTGCTCGACCTCATCGCGGAGGCCTTTCCTCGCTGCCAGTTCCTCCACATCACCAGGGACGGGCGAGACGTGGTCTCCTCGCTGCTCGAGAAAGGATGGGTCGACCTCGACGAGGCATGCGACGTCTGGAACCGGCACGTCGTCGCTTCCCAGGAGATCGGCCTCCAGGTGGGGGCAGATCGCTTCCACGAGCTGCGGTATGAGGACCTCGTGCACGACGGCCCCGCGTCGGTCGCCGAGATCTTCGAATTCCTCAGGCTGCCGAACTCGGCCGACGTCGATGCTTTCCTGAACGAGCAGGCCCGCAGTCGAACTCCGTTCAGCGGCGCCACGACGCGAACTGAGGTCATCGGTGAGTCCGGCTGGCGCGAGCGGCTCACTCCCGAGCAGGCGATGCAGGTCGACGAGCGACTCCGCCCTACCCTCTCAGCTACCGGCTACCTGTCGAGTGCCGGCGAGCCGCAGGTCGCGGCCACGTCGCGCGACTTCCGGTAGTCGTCCGCCGCGCAAGTCGGGACGAGGTCGACGATCCAGACAGCCAAGAATCCACACCCTGCGGACAGGCCCGGCCCCCGTCGGCAGGTCAACCGGCGCCAGTTGCTGACCGCAGGTGCGGTCGTGCTGGGCGTGGCCGCGGGCGGGACAGCGGTCGTGATCGGCCGCAAGGACGGCGACCCGCCGGCCGAAGGCCCGCCGGGGTCATCAGACGGCATCAACCCGGGCGCCCTTCCGAAAGTCGCGTCCCTCGTGGCCGAACCCGAACGCGAAGAATTCGGCTGGAACGAGCAGGCTTGCGCGCCGTACCTCGTGTCCCTGGCCGCGATCGCGAACGGGATCGACGACAGCCTCACGAGCACCCGCGGGGCATTCACCGGCGGGTGGTGGCGCACTCCCGCCAGCGTCGGCAACGCTAGGACCTCTGAGCTGGTGAGCGTCCTCAGTTGGTTCGCGACGCGCGACCGACCGTGGAACGCCTACCTGCGCGACGAGGCTCTCCTCGCCCGGTTGAACGCCGGGGTCGATCGCTATCTCGCCCTGCAGCATCCCGGTGGCGCCTGGCCCGAGTACGCCCCGGACGAGGAGTCCCTCGCCGCGACCGCGTTCGCGATGAACTACCTCACCAGAACCCTGGTCAACCTCCGGAAGACCGATGCCCTCGCTGACCTGCACGCACCGATCGTCCGCGGGGTGCGCCGCGCTGCCCGCTGGTTCCTGGATCCGGACAACGCGGCATGGCAGGACCCGACCATCCAGTTCTCGAACCAGGTCCTCGCAGGACTCACCGGCGCGGCGAAGGCCATTCGACACGACCCCGACCGCGAGCTCTCAATGCAGCTCGACAAGCGGATCTCGGACACGGCGTCGAGGATCCAGAGCCCGGCCGGCTTCCTGTACGAGGACGGCGGGTCGGACGTCGGCTACAACCTCTCGGTGTCTCTGCCGCTGATCGCTGAGCTGCACGACAACCTGGGTCGAACACCCCTATTGCCTCAGGTCCAAGGGATGGTCGAGTGGCTCTCACTCGCGATGGTGCCCGAGCCGGACGGGTCCGGACTGATCCCGTTCGATGCGCCCTCGACCCGCACGCCCATGGCCTACCTCGACGCCACTGCGCGTGACGGCGACCCCCGCGACCTGGCGGCGCACCTCTTGCGGCGGACGCCGGGCCTCGCTCCCTTCTTCACGACACAGGAGGAGCGGCACGCCCAGCGGGCGCAGTGGGCGAGTTCCAGCGACTCGGTCGGTGAGCTCGAGCCCGGCGCGACCAACCCTCGTGTCGTGGACGTCCTCGACCTTCCACAGACGCTCCCGCCACGCGCGCAGAAGCAGGCGGCGACCGCGCAGATGCCCATGATCATTCACGAGCGGTTTACGGAGCTCCGGCGCGATGCGGGCCAGCACTACCTCTTCGTCCGCCGACCCTCGTACTACGCGCAGGCGTTCCTCGGTGAGCGGCCGCCGTCGAACGCCAGGACCGGACTGGCCCTGCTGTGGCATCCCGGCGGCGGCACCTTCATCCACGCAGGCTCGGGCGGCGGCCCCGCGTGGGGAGTGACCTTCGACGACGATCGCACCGAAGCGACGGCGGACCTTCCCCCGGAGTACCTCGACGTCAACGAGCCTGGCCGCCCTGTCCCGACGAGACCGAGTGGCGTCGCCGATGCACGAACGCTACAGATCTCCTGGTCGGCCTGCGACGGAGCCCTGCAGTGCACGACGACCTGGCACGACGATCAGCTGCAGCGGTCCATCGTCGTGGGTGCGCCGGCGACAGAGCAGATTCCTCTGCTACTGCGTGCCGACGACACCGTCACCTGGGCGGACGAATCGGGCGTCTGGGGCGCGCTACGCCCTCCGTCGTCGACGGCCGTCGCCGTGCGGCGCGGAGGCACGACCCTCACGATCTCTTGGGACCGTCCGCTCGCGGCCCTCCTTCAGGCCACGGACCGTTGGTACTTTGCAGATCGAACGCGGAGGACCCATCTGCTGCGGATCCGAGTGTGGGGGAGAACCGACTTCTGCATCAGACTGCACGACGGACCAGCTCCGACCACGCCCGGCGACGTTCAGCCTTCGACCTGAACGTCCCCACGCGCGCTCGCCAGCTCGTCCTGCAACCGGCGCACCTGGCGCTGGATCCGGCGCTCGACGGCGCCGAACGAGGACTCGACGAGGGCCTCGGAAGTCTTGTACAGGGCCTCGTACCGCTCCCGTAGGGCGTCGAACGCCCCATCCGCGTCGAGGGAAGATCCACTCCGCGCCGCAGCCTGGAGCAGACCCCAGAGCTCATCCGCAAGTTCCCGGATCGAGTCCGGGAGGTCGAGGCCGTCCAAGTCAGCGTGGCTGCGGTGCAGCGACGGATCGATGAACGAGTCGATCCGCCCGCGAGCTCCAGCGGTCACGACCAAGCCGTCATGACTACCCAGGCTGCTCGCCATCGTTGTCACCGTGGACTCCCAATCGGCGAGGACACAGCCATAGGTGACGAAGGCTCGTCGCTCACCCCGAGTGACACGCTCGGCACGCAGGCAGACGTTGATCCACCCGGCAAGCCCACCGGTCACTCCCCGGGCCGGGTTCACCGTGAGCTTGCTCGCCAACGTCTCGCCGGGTGTCCGCGACACGATCACCGCCGACGGCTCAGCGCCTGCCTCGATCGCGGCGTCGCGCCAGTCGCGGTACAACCAGGTCAGCCTAGGGTCCTTGATCACGACGTCTCGACCAGCGCCGATCGAACGGACGAGCCAGGCGGTCAGGGCGCGGCGGCGCTCAGCGCTCGTTTCCCGGCCATCGATCAGTTCCCACGCACGGGGCCGGGCATCTGAGATATGGACGTTCGCCCACTCCAACGTCATGGAATTGAAGCGCACGGCCCATTCCGGCTCCCCGAATCCGCGGGGGTTCATCTCGTTCGCCGGGATCTCCGGCTGGGGGACATGCCAGCCGAGCTCGCGCAGCACACCCACCAGCGTGCTCGTACCGCTCCGCTCGGAGCCGAGAACGAGCAGGACCCGTGGCACCGCGTCAGCCCTCGCCTCGTCCGTCGGCGAACGCATACGTGAACACCGGAGACATCCTTGCGACGACTTTGTTCACCGACGCCTCGATGTTCTGTGATGCCTTGCGACGCCGCTTGAAGTGGATCGTCTCGTCGGCAACCCTGTGGACGAACCCCGCCAGGTACGTGTCCATGCTCCATGTCCAGTCCTCGTAGGCGAACCCGGCCTTGACGTCGCGCTCGGCGTACGGATGGTCGCGGTGTGCCCCGGCGGGCGCCATGCACATGGCGTCCCAGTAGTTCTGGAAGCGCATGAAATTCGGGTCGAAGGTCGGGTCCGTCTGGTCGAGGTGGAAGAACAGGTTGTCGCTGTTCTCGAAGAACCAGTCGACCTCGGGGTGAGCGATGATCCGCCCGGGATCTGACTCGCAGAGCTCGTAGGCGCGCGCCAGCCAGTTCTCACTCCAGAGGTCGTCACCGTCGAGGAATGCCACATATCGGCCCCGCGCCCTCGCGGCGGCGAAGTTGCGGGCCTTCCCCTGGTCCCTGAAGTCCAACTCCTCCACCCACCACCCAGATCGCTCCAGGTCGGAGAACATGAGTCGGGTCGCGGCGTCTGGCGCGTCAAGCGCCGCCCCCACCTCGACGTCTATTCCCGCACGCCGGGCGACGTCGACCGCGTCGAGGAACGAACGGATCGACGGGCCTGCCAGTGCGCCCTCGCGATGCGCGGTGATGATCGCGGTGATGTCGCTCATCGCTCGGACATCCCTTCCAGGTCACGGACGGACTGATCCGATGCAGATGACGGCAGCACACCTCGCAGGGTGTCCCGGTAACGCTCCGGCGAACAGATCTCGAGAACACGCCGGCGCAGTGCCGCCGCGCGAGCGCCCACATCTTGCGGGTCGCCCGTCATCGCCGTGATCGCCTTGTCGTAGGCGCTGGCGTCCGCGAACTCGGCGACGGGGAACCCTGTGGTGTGATCGACCAGGTCGACGACGCCGCCCACGGCGCTCGCCACGACGGCGATCCCTCGTACACCCGCGTCGATGAGGACAGTCGGCACCCCGTCCCACTCGGCCGTGTAGAGGAACCCGTCCGCCGACTCGAACGGGAGGTCGTCGAAGTCCTGATAGGTGCCCTGCAACCGGACATTCTCGGGCAACGCATCCATATCGACGCCAACGCCACCAAGGACGGACTTGCCCCAGACCCAGAACTCGATGTCGGGACGTCGAGTGGCCAGGTCGACGACGACGTCGAATCTCTTCTGACGATCGAATCGTCCGCACCAGAGGAACCGAGGTCGCACCCCCCGCGCCCTCCGTCGGGCGAAGACCGCCGAGTGGTCGATGCTGGCACCCTCTGGCTCGTACGGCGTGTGTACCACGATGAATCGCCGGGCCATGGCCGACGAGTGTCCATATCGGGCCACCAACTCTTCACGGAGAGGCTCGCTGTCCACAAGGACGCTATCCAGGTTCCCGAGGCACTCGGGGAGGTATGCGATCGGATAGCCGCCCTTGTTCCCGCGGTCGTCCAGGTCCCAGGTGAACAGATACGCGTGAAGCTCGGCCAGAACGGAGAGCTGCCGCCCGAAGAGGCGAAAGAGCTCCCACGCCCGCCGGCTGTTGACGTTGACGACCCGACGCGGCTGCAGGCCTCGCACCACGTCAAGGAGGAGGCGTGTCCGGGCCTCGTCCGGCAGCCCACGCATCGCCGCGCTCACGTCCCCCACCAGGACGTCGCCGCCGAACCACTCGGGGTGCTCGAAGGTGTCGGCCTCGGTCGTCAGCACGAGGATCGTCTCCTCCGGCGCGATCTCCCGGAGGCTCCGTGCGAGCATCCCGGCGACGCGGGCCGAACCCGCCATGCGCACGTGCGGCACGAGGACGATCGTGTCGACCTCCGTCAGTCCCAGTGTCGTGCGTACCTCCTCGGCGGCCCGGAAGAGCCCGCTCGCGTGGTTGACCACCGGGGGCATGGAGATATCTCGCGGACCGTACGGCCTCCGCACCAGCGGTTCGATGCGATAGGCCTTCTCCGCCATCTCGCGCAAGGCGGGGTGGTCCAGCCGCGCGCGCTTTCGAACCGACATGAGCGCCAGATCCTCGATCGGCGTCGACGTACGCAGGCTCCCAGCATCAGCGCCGCGCAGCATCAGGTCGAGGACGAGCGGCCGCTGCTCTGCACGTGCCGTGGGGTCAGCGACGAGCTCCCGGACGGCAGCGGTCGACCGGCGGAACGCCTCATAGGCACCGTGCGAGGCGAAGTGCTCGAACGGCCAGGACGAGAGTCGTGCCATGTCAGCGTGCCGGGCCGTGTAGAACGACTCGTCGAACAGGGGAGTCGGAGAAATGCGCTCCGACCGTCCGAACTGGAGCCAGTGGAAGAAGGTGTTACCCCGCGGCTCGGTACCCCAGCGCCGCGCTGCCGCCTCCCGGTACCACCCGGGGTGGAAGAGCGCCGACGGGCGCAACCCGAGCTCCGCCCCCGTCCTCAGGTAGTGCTCGATGACGTCGTCGACCGTCACCCGTTCCGAATCGGCACCGCTCCCGAGTTCTTCGCCGTCTGAGCCGATCCCATGCACCTGCGCCACGTAGAACTCAGGGTGGACCATGCTGCGGAAGGTCGACCAGGCGGAGGCGTCGCCCAGCAGCTCTGCCCGCTTCTCGTCGGGCAGAGCCTCGAGCAAGCCACGCAAGACTTCGGGCCCACGACGCAGCACGTCCTCGAGCGGCCGGGCAGCCTCGGACCAGAGCCGGCCCTCCTTGTGGCCCCACCGCCGGAAGTGGTCCCACGGGTCGACCCCGGCTCGGGCGACGTCGACATGTGTCCGGAGGTAGTAATCCCTGTCGAGCGCCTGCTCTGGGAACAATGCTTCGATCGGGGTGGGTTCGCCCATCGGTCGTCTCCTTGTCGGTGAGCGGGCCCGGCACGGGCCTTGCCTTCGCGTCAGCGTGCGGTGACGGGCGACGCGGGGGCGTCGGAGACGGCCGCGTCGAGCACCGCAGGACCACGCCAGTTGGACCTGGCGGGGATCTTGTCCCGGTCGGCACGGTGTGCGTACTTGCGGGCGATCTCCCGCACCTCCTCCATGAGCCCCGCGCTGAGCGTGATCGGGTCGAGCCCCAGGTGGAGGAACCGGTCGTTGGCCACGTGAAGGTCGTTCTCGTCGGCCTCGAGCCGCGGGTTCGCCACCTTCTCCACTGTCGCCCCCGTGCGCTCCGCGATCATCTTGGCGAGGTCGCGGACGCGGTGGGTCTCGGTCATCTGGTTGAAGATCGCGACCCGCTCACCCCGCTCCGGCGGGTTCTCCAGCGCGAGCTGGATGCACTTCACGGTGTCCTGGATATGAATGAACGCCCGGGTCTGTCCGCCTGTGCCGTGCACCGTCAGCGGGTGATCGACGGCGGCCTGCATGAGGAACCGGTTGAGGACTGTGCCATAGTCACCGTCGTAGTCGAAACGGTTGATGAGACGTTCGTCGAGCCGTGTCTCCGCGGTCTGCGTGCCCCACACGATCCCCTGGTGCAGGTCCGTCACCCGCACGCCGTCGTTCTTGTTGTAGAAGAAGAACAGCAGCTGGTCCTGCGTCTTCGTCATGTGATAGATGCTGCCCGGGTTGACCGGGTAGAGGATCTCGCTGTCGACGAGCTCGCCGTCGCCGACATCGACCTTGACGTTCAGGTAACCCTCGGGGATCTTCATCCCGGCTGTGCCGTAGCCGTACACACCCATCGTGCCCAGGTGAGCGACATGAATGTCGAGGCCACTCTCGACGATCGCGGCCAGCACGTTGTTCGTCGCGTTGATGTTGTTGCTCACCGTGTACCGCTTGTGGCCGCTGCTCTTCATCGAGTACGGCGCTGCGCGCTGCTCAGCGAAATGCACGATGGCGTCCGGTCGCCAGTCCTCGATCAGCGTCAGCAACCGGTGGTAGTTCACCGCGACGTCGAAGTTGTGGAAGTCGATCCGCTTCCCGGTGATCTCCTCCCAGGCGCGCAGCCGCTCCCCCAGGGGCCGGATGGGAGTCAGCGACTCAACCTCCAGCTCGAGGTCGATCGATCGCCGTGACAGGTTGTCAACGATGGCCACCTCGTGGCCGATCGCGGAGAGGTGGAGTGCCGTGGGCCACCCACAGAATCCGTCGCCACCCAGGACCAGAGTTCTCATCGTCTTCCCTCCATGCGCGTCGGGCGTGCTGCTCGACGCCAGATCATTAATGTCCCCGGCCTCGCCAGGGGAGTCGCTTCGCGGTGTCTCAGGAGTCCTCACGACGAGGGAGAACACGTCCTCCGCCGAAGTCGCCTTCACCGTCCGTTCCATCCGCCCGGTCTCGGGGTTCAGGTGGATGCCGCACTCCTTCGACTCGTCCAGCTCCCACCACCACCGACCGGCCCGCTGGTCTTCGCCGTCAGAGACGGCACGCGTGCACGGTGCGCAACCGATGCTGGGGTACCCCCGGTCGTGGAGCGCGTTGTACGGCACGGAGTGCTCGCGGATGTAGGCCCAGACCTCGTCCGTGGACCAGTCGACCATCGGGTTGAACTTGGCGATGCCGTAGCCCTCATCCCACGACTGGACGGGGAGTTCGGCACGCTCGACCGACTGAGCACGGCGGAGCCCGGTGAGCCAGGCGCGCTTGCCCGCCAGAACACGTGCCAACGGCCGGACCTTGCGGATCGCGCAGCATTCTCGACGCAGCTCGACGCTCTCGTAGAACGCGTTGGGCCCGTTCCGCGTGACCCAGTCCTGTACCTCGGACGCGTCCGGCGACACCATCTGCACCACGGGCCCGTACCGCTCGCGGACGTTCTGCGCGGTTCGGTAGGTCTCCTCGGGAAGGCGTCCGGTGTCGAGACTGACGACCTCGATGTCGAGGCCGTGCTTCACGATGAGGTCGGTCAGGATCATGGACTCTGGGCCGAAGGCGTTGGCGAGCACAGCAGGTGCGTGGTCACGCTCGATAGCCTGGAGGCGTTGAAAGGTGCGCGCGACCACGCTCTCGTCAGTCAACGCAGACACTTCCTTCCCTTGGCGCCTCATTGGCAACCGGTTCATGACCGCCCTGACTATAGTGGCCCCGCGCGCCCGTGAGGACCCCGTGGGACGGGTGATGCGCGGTGCCTCCGGCGCGCGCACCGGCCACGATCCCGTGACCCGCGGACGGAGCGCACCAGCACGCGAGGGACTGAATCGGACAGGGGTGGCTCGGTGATCGGTGTTTTCGGTGCGAACGGCTTCCTCGGGAAGCATCTTGTCCGCCGGCTGTCCGACGACGGACGGCAGGTCACGGCGGTCGCGCGTCGGTTCGACGACGACCTCGACACGATGGGCGCACGATCTGTCGCGGGGGACCTTCGCGACCGTTCCGCGATGAGGTACGCCTTGGAGGGCGTCTCGACGGTCGTCCAGCTCATGGGTACGTCGACACCCGCCCAAGGCATCTCCCGCAGCACGCAAGACATCCAAGACGACGTGATCCCGCACGTGGCGTTTCTGCGCGAGTGCGCCGATATGGGCGTCGCCCGCTTCGTCTTCGTGTCGTCCGGCGGGGCCGTGTACGGGCCTGTCTCGGGCGACCAGAGCGTGCCCGAGTCCCACCCCACCCACCCGATCTCCTCGCACGGGGTCACCAAGCTCATGGTCGAGCACTTCATCCGCCTCCACTCGCACCTGGACGACCTCGAGCACGTCATCCTGCGGGTGGCGAACCCCTTTGGCCCCGGTCAGGTGGTGAAGGCCGGCCAAGGCCTCATCCCAGCGCTCCTCCGCCGTCACGCCGATGGCCTACCAGTCGTCGTGTACGGCGACGGGAGCGCCGCCCGCGACTACGTGTACGTAGACGACGTGGTCGACGCCCTGGTTCGCGCGATCGACGCTCCCGGCCACCAAGAGACGACGCTCAACATCGGCTCGGGCACGCCCAGGACGGTCATGGAGGTCGTCGCGGCGCTCGAGGAGGTGGCGGGCGTCAACTTCGAGATCGAGAAGCGGCCGGAGCGAGCGACCGACGTGGACCGGATCTCGCTGAACGTGACGCGCGCACGCACCGAGCTCGCGTGGGAGCCGCGCGTCCCGTTCCTCGAAGGCCTCCGGCGCACCGTCCGGGCTGAGGCATGACCTACCCGGGCGAGCCGCACCGCGTCGCCACTGGCGTCGGTGCTCTTCCCGACGAAGGACCACTGTGATCGATTCCGTCCACATCTGTATCGGCGCACCGTCCGCTGGTGTCGACCGCCTCCACGCAGCCCTGGAGCGACAGCCACGAGTCTTCGTCCCACCAATCCGCGAAGTGCGATTCTGGCATGATGGCAGGACGGCCGAGGAGGCCCAGCGCGCCGAGGACGATGCCTGGCAGCGCCCCCTGAAGGAGGACCAGAAGGCATGGCTGGAGAGATGGCGACCGATCTCCGCTGGCACACGGACCGCCCCTGAGTCCTATTTGTCCCTCATGCGCACACCGGGGCGTCCCAGCGTGGACTTCTCCCCCACGTACGCCCTCGCTGGCCGGTCACTCGCGGAGACCATGCATAAATTTCTCCCTGCGGACAGCAAGATCGTCTACCTAGTCGCAGAGCCTATCGAGCGCGCCACCGCCGACCTGCGCCACAGGTTCCACCACATTGGCGGGTTCCGCGGCCGTGCGGCGCCTGGCACAGTGGAGACGTGGCTCGACCGCCCCGATCTCCGGGCAGCTGCGGACTACGCCAACATCATCCGCGACTGGTCGGACGCCTTTGGGCCGCGGTTCCGATGGTTCGACGCGACGCCGACGGCCCGTGGAGATCACGACCTCGTCCAGGAAGTAGCCGACTTTCTCGGGTTCCAGCTCGAGAACTTGCCCGGTGCCGAGCCGAGCATCACGTCGCCGCAAGATCTCGCCCCGTCGTACACTGCTCGCGAGCGCGCCGCTGTTGCGCGCGCCGTCCGATCGCACGCCGAGGCGTTCTCTCAAATCGCGCCGACAACGAGTGCCGATTGGCTCAGGACCGTAACTGAGGCAGAAGCCGCCGCTCCTGCGGAGCCCGCGGTGCGGGACACAACGCCGAGAGTGGACGCCCTGATGCGTATGACAGAGAGCCTGGGCGACAACTGCGAGTACGGGTTCTGGCAGCGTCACCGGGCATACGAGCCTTCGAGCTTGTTCCGGTGGGCCATCACCCCCATCGAGTCTCTTGCCGAGTTCCTCGCGAACCCCACCTCGCTCTATGCTCTCGAAGATCTGACCCCTCACTCGCCTGGAATGGTCGCTGACCGGCGCAGCGGCTTCAAGTTCCATTCAAAGCTTGTCGAGCGCACGAACGCCGGCAAACTCACTCTCCTGCACGATGCTGAGGAACGCGACCGCGTGCACCGCGAGGAGAAGTCGAAGATTGACTTCCTCCATCGACGATTCCTGGACCAGCTCGAGCACCAGCCTGCCGTCTATCTAGTTAAGTGCAACACCGGGATTAACGGAGAGCACGTGCTCCGTGTCCGCGACCTGCTCCGTGCATACAATCCTGAGCACTGGCTGCTGTGGGTGGGGACCGGTGAGCAAGCCGGAGTATCCGAGATCGAAGACAACCTCCTCTACGCCGAGCTCGAACGCTTCGCGCGCTATGTGCAGGCGGATGATTACGTTGAGGGTGGCTGGACGCGACTCATGTACGACCTCGCGGAAGTCCCCGGGGTCGCCAAGCTGATTGACCGTATGGCGCCGTAGCCGAAGCCGATCACTCGCTCTGCCGCGCCGGGCAGGCACCCCGACGACCCTCGCACGGTACCGCCGTCTTCTGGGTGCGGTCTGCCGTCACGAGCCCATGCCAAGGATCGAACGTGCAAATTTGGACGCGATCTTCTTCGGAGGCTTCCGGTCGGCGAACTCCCGGGCGGCACGCCGCGCCTCATCGCTCCGCAATGTCACCGTCGCCCGCTCGAGCGCCGCGGCCAGGCTCGGTGCAGAACCGGCCTCGAAGAACTCCACGAAGGGCGCTCCGTCCAGCTCCTTGAGCTGACCGAGCTTCGGTGCCACCAGTGGTAGCCCGAAGGTCGTCGCGAGCATCAGGCTGCCGGAGTTGAGAATGTTCTCGTACGGGAGCACCAGGTAGTCGGCCGCTCGAAGGAATACGTGCAGCTCGGCGTCGTCGATGAAGCGAACGTGCGCCACGACTCGCGGGAGCTCCTCCATCCGTGCGACGACGGAACGGTTCATGGTGTTCCCTAGCCCGCCGGCGACGTCCAGCCGTAGGCGTGCGTCGGCCGCGGCGGCGATCTCGAACGCGTCCAGGAGCAGCGGTACACCCTTGTATGGCCGGATGCCGCCGAAGAACAGCACCGAGACGTCGTCGTCCTGCATCGAGAGGCGCGTCCTTGCAGCGCCACGGTCGAGCAGCTCGGGATAGCACCCGTCGAACGACGGATGCTCGACGACCACCACCTTCTCGGCCGGAATCTGATACAGGTCGCGGGTCTCGGCGAGGGTCGCCGGCGTCATGACATGGACGACGTCGGCGA
The DNA here is from genome assembly GCF_042668085.1 of Isoptericola sp. NPDC057391. Taxonomy (NCBI): domain Bacteria; kingdom Bacillati; phylum Actinomycetota; class Actinomycetes; order Micrococcales; family Promicromonosporaceae; genus Isoptericola; species Isoptericola sp. NPDC057391. The sequence continues at coordinate 28,644 of NZ_JBHVBO010000027.1, forward strand.
TGTCCGCGACGAACTGGCTCAGCTCGATCTCGAGGAATCGGTACGTCAGCTCGTGCGCGAGGGTGTTGTGCACGGTCCAGACGATCCGCACTCCGCGATAGACCAGGTCGTTCATCTCCCGCTTGAACCTGTCGAGGCGATAGAACGCTTCTTGGAGGTTCCGGCCCGGCTGCACGATCCCGTTGAGCCAATGCAGGTGCAGAACCTGCCCGTCAAGGCGACGCCCGTCGTGACCGTCCCGCGCCACAGGGCCGTTGAAGATGTCCCGGCGGGGCACGGCGACCGCCCCGAACTGCGACAGTGCACCGTAGAGCAGGGTCTGGTACGGGTTCGTCGACGAGTAGTCCGGAAAGAAGTTCACGACCGTCGAGGCGCGACGCACTCGTTCGTCTCGTGCCTCCACGGCAGCGCGCGCGAGGGCCTCGAACGTCTCGGCACGGCAGGCGAAGGAGTGCTCACGCACCACCCGATCGTGGAGGTCCTTCGCCAACGTGTCGTACTCGCCGGCCGACGCACGGCCGATGATCTCCTCCAGCTCGGCTGACGAGCGATAGACGGGAACGTCACCCAGGCCGGCCTCCGCAAGCCCGAGGCCAGAATTCACCACCACTAGCGAACCGCATGCGAGCGCCTCGAACAGTCTGCTATTGAGATTTCCGTGGTCGAGCGAGTTGTCCTGCATGTCATCGATGGTCACCCGTGCCCCTCGATAGACCGAGGGAACGTCGAAGTACTCCAGCTCGCCACGATGGATGCCGCTCAGTGCCTCATGACCCGATCGGTCGACGCCGTACCAGTCGACGGCGATCTCCTGCTCCGAAAGATGCAGCAACGCCTCGTGGACCACGCGATGCCCACCCCAGTGATTGGCCGTGCTCACGGCGGCGACCGCCCTCGGACCGCCGCCGTCGAAGAACAGGTCCGGATCGAAACCGATCCGGCAGACTCCTGTCGGCCCGTCATAGTGACGCTCGATCTCACGCCTGCTCAGCTCGGACGAGGTGACCACGGAGTCACAGAGCGTCAGCGCCGGCGTCGTCACCCAGTCGTCGGTCCGGTTCCGGACCCAGGCGATGACGGCAGGCCCGCCGGGGATCCTGTCGATCTCCGTCCCCGCGACCATCGCGACAACGACGGTGTCCTGGGAGCGGCTTCGGTACCAGTCCCCGACGCCCGAAAGCCGCACTCCGTGGCCCCGAGCGGCTAACGCGCGCCCCAACCCGGCCGCGACGAACAGGTCCCCCCGGCCGTGAGTAAAGTCTGCCGTCGAGACGAGGAAGTCGAAGGTCAGCCCGTCCTGCGAGGTCGGCTCGATGCCCGAGACCAGTGCCTCGAATGCCTGGACCACCTCGTCACGCTGCGCGGAAGACACCGCCGCCGTCACCCGACCTTCTGGTCATAGCCACGGATACTCCGAAAGCGCCGCCAGACCCGATGTGCTGGGCCGTAGAGCGGCGACCCCTCGAGCCGCTCGACCTGCCGCTTGTATCGCGAAAGCTGCTTGATCTCCGCCTTCGCGCGCGCGAGCGCTGCCGAGTCGGCTGCCGGCGCTCCCTTGAGCGCTTCCATCGCCTGCGCGGCGCGACGCTGCTCCACCAGGTACTGCGCGCGCTCCTGGCGGATCAACCGCTCGAGGGACGCGATCCTGTCCCTTGCCGCTGCCAGCTCGTCCTCGAGGGCACGGATCCGCCCACCGTCCACGATTTCCTGCTCGTCCCTGCTCATCGTCCCCACCCGGCAACTCCCTCGACTGCGTAACTCCCGAGTTCCTCGCACTGCCCCACGACGCCGTCCCGTCCGTGCTCTTTTGCGAGCCGGACGACGTCGTCGAAGACCGCGGTCAGCGCGGGGGCGCGCACGGAGATCTTGTTCGCCCACGGCTCGAGGAAGGTTTCGTCAAGATCGTCGTACGCGCGGACGACTGCATCGTCGCCGGGGTCGTGACGCGCCGCAAAGACTGCGCGGTTGCGCGTCATGTAGTAGACGTACGCACGCGACGGGACCAGGGACGTCGACCTCCGGTAGTGGTGCGCACGCACGTCCCTGTCTACGACGCAGGCCCAGCCGCGGCGAGCCGCGAGGAGCGCGTGCTCGGTCTCCTCGAAGTAGAGGAAGTACTCCTCTGGGATCAGGCCGACATCCTCCAGCATCCGCCGGCGAAGCAGTACACAGGCGCCAGTGACGTAGTCGACCTCGGCGATTCCGGTCGGCGCCCCGTCCACATGCACCCCGCCGGCTGCGTGTCTCGTCGCGCCGCCCCGAGACCAGTCCACCCGGCCCCCGTCCGATTGCACCGTCATCGGGCTCGACCCACCATGAACCAGCCGTGGCCCCACGAAGCCCGCGTCTCCGATCCGTCGCGCCGTCCGGACGAGCCCTTCCACGGTCCCCGTCTCTACTCGTGCGTCCGGGTTGACCACGAGCACGTAGTCCACGCCTGCGTCGAGGAGGAACTCGATGCCACGGTTGTTGCCGGCCGCGTACCCGACGTTCTCTCCTGTCGCCAGGTAGGAAATGGTCTCGGGGAGCCTCGATACGAGCGTTTGACGTTGTTCGGGGTCGGCGCTGTTGTCCACGACGACGACGTGCTGGTCGAGCCACGAGCTGCCCAAAAGCGACCCGACGGCGGCCACCGTGTCGTCCGGGGTTTCGTAGTTCAGCACCACCGTCCCGACCGTCGCCTTGAATGGCAGGAGACGTGTCGTCACCGCTCGACCTCCGAGCCGGCAGCATCGTTCCCCAACGTCACCCCACGCGTGTCGACGAGCCGAGGCAGCGCCGTCAGCAGGTCGCGGAAACCGCGGAACTCCGCATGGTCGACGAGCAGGACGGCGACATCGGCACCGTCGACCGCTGATGGCACATCACGTGCGAGAACCACCTGCCCTTTGAGGGCTTCGGAGGGGAGCTGGTTGACATGCGGCTCCACCACCCGAATCTCGGCGCCCGGCGCCTGCTCCGCGATCCGGCGGACCGCCTCGACCGCCGGCGACTCGCGCAGGTCGTCGATGTCCGCCTTGAACGCCAGGCCTAACGCGGCGATGGTCGGCCGCTCGATCCCGCGCACGGCGTCGAGGACCTGGTCCACGACCCACTGCGGCTTGTGGTCGTTCACCTCTCGAGCGGTGCGGATGAGCCGCGCCTGCTCGGGCGCGGCGTCGACGAGGAACCACGGGTCCACGGCGATGCAGTGCCCGCCCACGCCCGGGCCGGGCTGAAGGATGTTCACGCGCGGGTGGTGGTTGGCGAGCCGGATGAGCTCCCAGACGTCCACCCCGACCTTGTCGGCGATGAGCGAGAGCTCGTTGGCGAACGCGATGTTGACGTCGCGGAACGAGTTCTCGACCAGCTTGGCCATCTCCGCGGTGGTGGAGTCCGTGAGCAGGATCTCGCCCTGGCAGAAGGCGGTGTACAACTCCTTCGCCATCTCCGCCGCCTCGGGCGTGAGCCCACCGACGATGCGGTCGTTGGTGACCAGCTCGATCATCACGCGGCCAGGCAGCACGCGCTCCGGGCAGTGCGCCACGTGGATCCGCGGGCGACCGTCCGCGCCGTCGAGGGAGAGGTCGGGACGAGCCTCGAGGACCCACTCCGCCATCTTGCGGGTCGCACCGGGAGGTGACGTCGACTCGAGGATGAGGAGCTCGCCGCCCCGGAGGACGGGCGCGATGGCCTGGGCGGCACCCCGGATGTACGAGAGGTCGGGCTCGTGGTCACCGCGGAACGGCGTCGGCACGGCGACGATGAAGGCGTCCGCGGGCTCGGGGACGTCCGTCGCGCGCAAGGTGCCCTGCTGGACGGCGCCGGCGACATAGGTCGCCAGGTCCGGCTCCACGAACGGCACGTCTCCGCGGTTGACCGCCTCGACAGTCGAGGGGTTCACGTCCACGCCGATCACCTTGACGTCCTTGGACGCCAGGATGGCGGCGGTGGGGAGGCCGATATACCCCAACCCGATCACACCGACGGTGTTGATGCCCATCGCGATTCCTCGTTCAGACCAGGACGTGCCGGTCGGCACGCCCGTAGCAGATGACGTCACTGCTGGCGAGCAGCTCGGCGTCGGTGACGGTCCAGGTGTGCCGGCCCTCGCCGGAGCGCACCTGGACGAAGTTGAACCGGTCCGCGGAGTAGATCCGCGCACCTTCATCCACTGCCCTGTGCAGGAAGGCCGTGTCTTCCCCCCGCGGCGTGTCGCCGAAACGCACGCCCGTGGCAACCGAGCGGCGCGCGACGATCGTAGGGCCCATGACGAAGTCTGTGAACCGGTGTTCCCGGTCGGAAAAACGCAGAATCGTCGCGTCCTGGGCCTCGAGGTACATGTGGTGCGCCTGCTTCCCGACCACCTCGGCGCCGCTGTACTCCAGCGCGTACAGCTGGTCGGAGAGGTACTGCTCGCCGTACAGGTCGTCGTCGTCCAGCTTGGCGACGACGTCGCCGTCGGCGGCGTCCAGGAGCCGGTTGAGGCAGCCGCCGAGAGGCACGTCGGTGCCCGCGTGCAGCAGCAGCAGGTCCTCGACGCCGGCGTCCTTGGCGCGCCCGCGCAGGTCCGCCTCGTCCACCTCGAAGCCGTGCGTCAGCAGCGCGAGCTGCACCTGCACGCCGTCCTGCGCGCCGACGGTGCGCAGGACGTCGTCGAGCCGGTGGGGGCGGTTCGTGGACACGAGGGCCGTGACGCTCGGCCGCGGCACCTCCGCCGACGGCGCGAGGCCGACGTCGTGCAGGACGCGCTGCACGCGCGAGCCGTACGTGTGCTCGCGCCAGATCCGCCGCTGCCCGAGGTGGACGGCGCGGTCGCGCAGCTCGGGCGACCGCACGAGCGCGCGCACCGTGTCGGCGGCCTCGGCGCGCGTGGTGACGGCGAAGACCTCGTCGGCCGGGAAGAACTCCCCCGTCGCGGCGCTCGGCGCCGTCACGACCGGGGTGCCGCAGGCCGTGATCTCGAAGATCCGGCGCGCGCACATGCTCGGCGAGTCGACCACCGAGTTCACGTTGAGGAACGCCTTGTAGTCGCGGTACGCGGTGAGCATCTGCGGGTAGTCGAGCGACCCGACGACGCGCGACCCGAACGGCTCCGGGAACTCGTACTGGTCCCCCTGCCCGCGGAACCGCGAGAAGATCTCCAGCCCGGTGGCCATGCGCGGCGAGGCGTCGAGCGCGCCGCCGAGCAGCATCTCCGCCTGCTCCCGGCGCTCCGGGTACTTGTGCGCGAACCACGTGCCGGCGAACGCGACGTCGCGCCCCGGGCCGTCGCCGTGCGTGCGCACGGGGTTGTGGATCGCGGGCTGCGCGCCGAACTCCAGCACACCCACGCGGCCGTGGCCCAGCCGCTCGCGGTAGGCGTCGAGGCGCCCGACGTCGGTCGTGTAGACGTGGTCGAACAGGGCCGCCGTGTCCACGAAGTCCTCGAAGTGGACCGGGTCCTCCTTGTTCCAGAAGACCGTCGGGACGCCGCGCTCGCGGGCGCCGTCGAGCATCTCCACCAGCGCGGGCCGCGGGGCCGACGCCCCGGTGAGGTGGTACTGCCACGCCCCGCCGTTGCCGCGCCACGCGGACTCGACGAAGACCAGGTCCAGCCCGTCCAGCTGCTCGCGCCACGAGGACGGCTTGAGGAGCACCTGCTCCCACTCGTAGCCGAACGCGAGCCGCGAGAAGTCGTCCAGGATCACGCCGGCGCGCAGCGGGCGGGCCGGGTCGCGGCGCGGCATCGGCCACGGGTCGAAGGTCAGGCCGTCGCTCGTCATCCGGCCGGCGCCCGACGGCTGCTCCCCCGTCGCGCGGCGTCGGCGCAGGAACGTCCTCAGCTGCGCCACGCCGCCGTGCCGCAGGTGCCACAGGGCCTTGCGGGCGGTCGTCGACGACCACCGGCGGTCGGCTCGTGCGGGCATGCTCGTCAGTCCTCGGTCGGGGGCGCGGGCTTCTCGTCGGAGAAGGCTTCCCGGGCGCCGTCGAGTCCCAGCCCGACGGCCCGGGCAATCGTAGCGGCGGCCACCCCGTACACCGCACCGGATGACCACGGATCGGTCACGTTCAGCCGCGGAAATCCGCCACAACCGGGCAGAAGGCGCAGAACATTTCACCCGCTCACGACGACGGCCCCGCCCCGGGGGCGCGGGACGGGGCCGGGGCCGGCCGGGGGCGGCCG
>NZ_JBHVBO010000028.1:0-33440 GCF_042668085.1 Isoptericola sp. NPDC057391
GCCGCGCCACCACCCCGCACCGGATCGTCACGTCGTCGACCCACACCTGCCTTCGAGCAAGCGATCCGTCGCGGCATGTCGACGAATGGCGCGACGGATCGCTTGGTCGAAGGGCGTCAACGGCTGGGCTGTACCCCGGGGACGTCGGTCGGCGCGGCGACGTCGTCCGTGGCGTCGTCGGAGCGCGGCGGCCGCGCCACCAGCTCCAGCAGGGCGACGAGCGCTCCGGCCACCAGCGCGGTGCCGATGACGAGCCCCGGCGTGGGGCTGCCCGCGAGCAGCAGCACCAGGGCAGCGACGGCGATGATCGCGACGCGGACCAGCGTGCGGTACCGACCCAGCCAGTCGCCCACGGGCCCGGTCGACACCCCGCGCCCCTCGCCGTAGTCGCGCAGCCGCGCGAACCCCCGGCCGGCGCCCGCGCGCAGCGACCGCGCCGACGCGCTGCTCCCGCCCAGGTAGGCGACGAGCGCGACCACGAGGCCGAGCACGCCGATCGTCCGCAGCGTGACCCGCAGGAACGACACGACCTGGTCGAACAGCACCTCGGCCGCGTCGAGGCGCAGCACCACGTCCCGCAGCGCGTCGAGGTAGATCCCGCGGCCGATCGCGAGGCCGATCGCGAGGAGCACCATCGAGGCCGCGAGCGACAGGCCGGCCACGACCAGGGCGCGCGACCTGTGCCGCGCGACGAGCACCCCCGCGGCCAGCAGACCGAGCGAGATCCATGGCAGCCACGTGCCGAGCGCGACGACCTGCGCGTACCGGTTCTGCACCTGCACCAGCTGCGACGTCTGCATGAGCGTGAACGTCGCGTTCACCTCGGGGATGCGCGCCGCGACCCCCAGGCCCCGGTCGACGAGCCGTTCCTTGAGCAGCGCGATCATGCCCGAGAGCTGGATCGTGAGCTGGCCGTCCTGCCCGATCTGGAGCAGCTCGCCCCCCTCGCCGCGCATCGTCGCGACGAGCTGCTGGTGGGCCACACGGTTGGCCTGCACCCAGGCGTCCTCGAACGCGTCGCTGGTCACGACGCCGTCGGCAGCGCGGCGCACGAAGGACTCGACGCCGCTGGTCAGCGGCCCCTCGAGCTGCGTCAGCGCGTCGGTGGCGCGCGGCCCGACGCCCTGCTGCTCGAGCCCGTCGACGACCGTCCCGAGGATCGCCTGCACGTCGATCTGCTCCATCACCACGTCGGTGAGCCGGCCGGCGACGGCGCCCTGGACGGCGGGGTCGGCGGCGATCGGCCCGACGGTGGCCACGTACCGGTCCGTGTCGGTGAGCGTGCGCTCCGCCCAGGCCGCCACCACGGCGACGGGCGCGAGCAGCGCGCCGAGGACGACGAGCACGACGGCGGCCGCGGCCCTGCCCCGGTGCCGCGGCTCGCGGGGCGCGGCCGGCGCCGCCGCGACGAGCACCGGCTGGCCGCCGCCGGCCGCGAGGCGCGCGCGCAGCTCGGCGTTCTCCCGCTCCAGTGCCGCCAGCCGCGCCGCCGCGTCCTGCGGCACCCCCGCGCCGTGCCCGTCGTCGGTCGTCCCGCTCATCGCGCCCTCCGCCCCGTCGTCGTCGGGCGTGACGGCACCGCGCCGCGCCCTCCCGCGCTCATGCTAGGGACGCGCGCCCGCTCCCACCTGCCGAGACGGCAGGTTCCCCGGCCTCCGAGCTCGGCCGAGGTAGTCCCCGTCTCGCCGAGGTAGTACCGCGCGAGCCGAGGTAGTACCGCACGAGCCGAGGTAGTCCGGGGCTGCGTCCTCCCTCGGCGAGACGTGGACTACCTCGACGTGCCGGTGCCGACGCTCGCCGCGGCGGACACCTCGCCCAGGACGACGGCGTCGATGAGCTGCCGCGCCCACGCGAGCACCTCGGCGCCGCGCAGGGGGCGGCCGCCGATGCGCGCGGTCGTCGGGAACGGCACGAGGAACGCGCGGATCGCGGGCTTGAGGATCGTGCCGGGGTAGAGCCGCTTGAGCCGCAGCTGCGCGGACTCGGCGAGGTCCACCGGCGCAAACCGCACGAACTTGCCCTGCGCGGTGACGTCCGTGAGCCCCGCGCGCCGGGCGTGGTTGCGGAAGTCCGCGACGTCGAACAGCGCGGACGCGACGTCGGGCAGCTTGCCGTAGCGGTCGACCAGCTCGGCGCGCACCTCCGCGAGCTCGGTCGCGTCCTGCGCGGCCGCGATCTTCTTGTACGCCTCGAGGCGCAGCCGCTCGGTCGCGATGTACGACTCGGGCAGATGCGCGTCCACGGGCAGCTCGATGGTGACCTCGGGCTGCTCCTCCTCGCGCTCGCCGCGGAAGGCCGCCACGGCCTCGCCCACCATGCGCACGTACAGGTCGAAGCCGACCCCCGCGATGTGGCCGGACTGCTCGCCGCCCAGCAGGTTGCCCGCGCCGCGGATCTCCAGGTCCTTCATCGCGATCTGCATGCCGGCGCCGAGGTCGGTGTGCGCGGCCATCGTGGACAACCGGTCGTGCGCGGTGTCGGTGAGCGGCCGCTCCGGCGGGTAGAGGAAGTACGCGTACGCGCGCTCCCGACCGCGGCCCACGCGGCCGCGCAGCTGGTGCAGCTGGGACAGGCCGAGCACGTCCGCCCGCTCCAGGATCAGCGTGTTGGCGTTGGAGATGTCCAGGCCGGTCTCGATGATCGTGGTGCAGACCAGCACGTCCAGCTCCTTCTCCCAGAAGGCGCGGATCACCTGGTCCAGCTGGTGCTCGCTCATCTTGCCGTGGGCCACGCCGATGCGGGCCTCGGGCACGAGCTCCGCCAGGCGCGACGCCGTCTTCTGGATGGTCTCCACCTTGTTGTGCACGTAGAACACCTGGCCCTCGCGCAGCAGCTCGCGCCGGACGGCGGCGGCGATCTGCTTCTCCTCGTACGCGCCCACGTAGGTGAGCACCGGGTGGCGCTCCTCCGGGGGCGTGGCGAGGGTCGACATCTCGCGGATGCCGGTGACGGCCATCTCGAGCGTGCGCGGGATCGGCGTCGCGGACATCGCGAGCACGTCCACGTTGGTGCGCAGCTGCTTGAGCGTCTCCTTGTGCTCGACGCCGAACCGCTGCTCCTCGTCGACGATGACGAGGCCGAGGTCCTTGAAGCGCACCGACCCGGTGAGCAGCCGGTGCGTGCCGATGACGATGTCGACGGTGCCCTTGCCGAGCCCCTCCACCGTCTCGGCCGACTCCTTCTCGGTCTGGAAGCGGGACAGGGCGCGCACCGTGACGGGGAACCCGGCGTACCGCTCGGAGAACGTGTCGAAGTGCTGCTGCACCAGCAGGGTCGTGGGCACCAGCACGGCCACCTGCTTGCCGTCCTGCACCGCCTTGAACGCGGCACGGATGGCGATCTCCGTCTTGCCGTAGCCGACGTCGCCGCACACCAGGCGGTCCATCGGCACGGCCTTCTCCATGTCGGCCTTGACCTCGTCGATGGTGACGAGCTGGTCGGGCGTCTCGACGTACGCGAACGCGTCCTCCAGCTCGCGCTGCCAGGGCGTGTCCGGACCGAAGGCGTGCCCCTGCGTGGCCATCCGCGCCGAGTACAGGCGGATGAGCTCGCCCGCGATCTCCTTGACGTGCTTGCGGGCGCGCGCCTTGGTGTTCTTCCAGTCCGCGCCGCCCATCTTGGACAGCGACGGCGCCTCGCCGCCCGTGTACTTCGTGACCTGGTCGAGCTGGTCCATCGGCACGAACAGCCGGTCCCCCGGCTGGCCCCGCTTGGACGACGCGTACTCGATGACGAGGTACTCGCGCGTCGCCGCGTTGGCGCCCGCGCCGAGGGTGCGCTGCACCATCTCGACGAACCGGCCGACGCCGTGCTGCTCGTGCACCACGTAGTCGCCGCCGCGCAGCTGCAGCGGGTCGACGACGTTGCGCCGGCGGCTCGGCATCTTGCGCATGTCGCGGGTGGTGGAGCCCTGCCGGCCCGTGAGGTCCGACTCGCTGAACACGGCCAGCTTGAGGTCCGTGGCCACGAAGCCCTTGCCGACCAGCGCGGGCGCGACGAGGACGACGCCGCCCTCGGGCTGGTCCCTCAGCTCGGCGACCATCCGGGCCGCGGTGTCCTGCGCGGCCAGCTGCTCGACCATGCGCTTGGCCGGGCCGTGACCCTCCGTGGTGAGCAGCAGCCGCCAGCCCGCGCGCTGCAGCGTCTGGACGTCGTCCAGCGCCCGCTGCAGGTCGCCGCGGTAGGACTCGACGTCGCGCGCGCCGACCGTGAAGGTCGTGACGCCGTCCCCCTCGGCCTCGGGCTCGGTGCCCTCGTCGCCACCCGCGTCGAGCGCGAACGAGGACAGCGTCCACCAGCCCAGGCCGCGGCGGGCGGCGACGTCGCGCACCTCGGCGAACGTCTCGAACGACGCTGCGGACAGGTCGATCGGCGCGGCGCCGCCGGCGACGGCGCCCGTCCACGCGGCGGCGAGGAACTCCTCGGTGGTGGCGACGAGGTCGTGCGCCCGACGGCGGACCCGCTCGGGCTCGTCGATGACCAGCAGCGCGTCGTCGGGCACCAGCTCCAGCACCGGCACCATCCGGTCGACGAGCACGGGGGCGAGCGACTCCATGCCCTCGACGGCGACGCCCGCGGCGAGCTTGTCGAGCATCTCGATCGCGCCGGGCAGGCGCTCCACGAGGCCGGCCGCGCGCTCGCGCACCGTGTCGGTGAGCAGGATCTCGCGGCACGGCGGGGCCCACAGGCCGTGCTCGGCGATCTCGAGGGAGCGCTGGTCGGCGACGGCGAACCAGCGGATCTCCGTCACCTCGTCGCCCCAGAACTCGAGGCGCAGCGGGTGGTCCTCGGTGGGCGGGAAGACGTCGAGGATGCCGCCGCGGACGGCGAACTCGCCGCGTCGCTCCACCATGTCGACGCGCGTGTAGGCGGCGGCGACGAGGCGGTCCGAGACGTCCGTGAGGTCCGCCGTCGAGCCGGTGCGCAGCTCGACCGGCTCGAGCTCGCCCAGGCCCTCGACCACCGGCTGCAGCAGCGCCCGCGCCGGCATGACGAGCAGCCGGATCGGGCCGGTGAGGCCTGGCTCGGGCGCCGGGTGGGCGAGCCGGCGAAAGACGGCGAGCCGCTTGGCGACCGTGTCCGCGCGGGGCGACAGGCGCTCGTGCGGCAGCGTTTCCCACGCGGGCAGGACGGCGACGTCGTCGGCCCGCTCGTCGGGCAGGTAGGCGCGCACGGAGGCGGCGAGCTCGTCGGCCTCGCGTCCCGTCGCGGTGACGACGACGAGCGGCCGCCGCTCGGCCGCCGCGGCGAGCAGCGGGGCGCGTACGCCGACCGGCCCGACGACGTCCGCGAAGCCGCGCGCCGGCACGTGCTCGAGCGCGGCGGCGGCGCCGGGGTCGGCGAGGAGGGCGGGGACGATGCCGGTGAGGTTCATGCGGGTCCTTCGGGCGGGTCTGCGGCGCGGTGCGATCGGGGCGTGACTCGGGGTGCGGGCACGACGACAAGCCCAGCTCTCCCCGGGACGCACGGGGTTCCGGGGAGGTGGGCGCCGGGCGAGCAGGCGCCGCGGGGCGGCGTCGTCGACCGGCGTCGTGCCGGGAACCGTGCGACCGGCGGGGTGCCGGGCGTGCCGCACCAGACTACGCCGACCCTCCGACGTCGCCCCGCGAGGTAGTACCGACCGTGCCGAGGTAGTACCGGACCGGCCGAGGTAGTACCTCCGCCACGACTTCGCGGGCCTGCCAACTACCTCGGCCCGGTCCGTACTACCTCGCGGAGGTCCGTACTACCTCGCGGTGGGCGGTCCTCGCGCGGGCCGCCCGGGCGGTCAGCTGCCCGGGATGCGGCTGGTCAGGTCCTCGGGGAGCTGGTCGCGGATGCCGTCGGGAAGGCGGTCCAGGAGGTCCTCGCACGAGACGGGGTCGCCCGCCTGGCACTGGCCGCCGAGCTCCTGGAGCTGGTCGGCGTCGCCGAGAGTGCCGGCGAGGTCCTGCAGGTCGCCGAAGGAGAGGTCGCCGGTGAGCCCGCCGAGCAGCAGGTCGGGGACGGACAGGTCCGTCTGCGTGAGCTGCTCGGCCTCGTCCAGGGCCTGCTGGATGTCGTCGCCGTAGGTGTTCCAGAGCCACAGGCCGGCGATGACCACGATCGCCGTGAACACCACCTGGATGGAGCCGAACGCGATGCCGGTCTTGGCCATGCCGCGCCCGCCCGAGCGGCGGCGGCGGGTCCGGTCCAGGCCGATGCCGCCCAGGATGATCGCGAGCACGCCGAGCAGCGGCACGACGAACCCGAGGATGCCGGTGAGCAGCGCCGCCACGGCGGTCGGTTCCGTGCCGCGGCGCACAGGCTCCGGGGCGGGCCGGCCCGCGCCCGCCGGTCCCCCGTGCCCGGGCGCGGGGGCCGCGCCCCACGGCGCCGGGGCGGCGGGGCGCTGCGGGGCGGGCTGCGGCGCGGCCGCGCGGGGCGGCGGCGCGTGCGGGGCGGGCGTCGCGGTCGGGGCGGACAGCGCCGCGACCGGTCGCGAGGAGGTGCGCCGCGGCGGCGCGGCGTTCGGCAGCACCGCCGTCCCGTCGTCGTACGCGCCGGGCGCCTGCGCGGACGGCAGCACCTGCGTGCCGACGTCGTACCCGCCCCCCGCGTGGGCCTGCGGCAGCACCGCCGTCCCGTCGACGTACCCGCCGAAGTCCTGCGCGGACGGCAGCACGGTCGTGCCCTCGTCGTACCCGCCCGACGGCTGCGCGGCCGGCAGCACCGTCGTGCCCTCGCCGCCCCGCGGCGGGACCGCCTGCGTGGGGGGCAGCACGGTGGTGCCGTCCTCCCGCGGCGGGATCGCCTGGGTGGGCGCTGCGTCGTGGGGGTCGTACCCGCGCGGGTGGCTCATGGTCCTCCTGGTCGTGGTCGGCGTCACGGACGGTCCGGCCCCTCCGTCCGGTCCGCGATGCTACCCACCGCCGACGGCCGTGCGGCCGTCCTGACCGGCCTCTTCGCCGGACCCCCACACGACCGGCAGCCGGCGACCTCACCCGGTCAGGGGCGAGGTCGCCGGCCGCACGAGGAGCACCGGTCGGACGGGACTGTCTACCGTCCGACCGCCGCCGCCATCGACACGTCGAACGACTCGAAGTCGCTCGGGTCGAGCTGGGAGACCAGTGCGACCGCGAAGACGAACACCAGGATCCACGCGACGACGCCGACCGCGCCCAGCACGATGCCGGCGATCGCCAGGCCCTTGCCCTGCTGGCCCGTGCGGTTGATCCGCGAGAGCCCGATGATGCCCAGCACGATGGGCACCACCGCCAGGCCGAGGATGCCCGTGACCAGCGCCGCGATCGACCATCCGTCCGTCCCCGCCGACGGCGCGTACGCCGGGGCGTACGGCTGCTGCGGGTAGGGCTGCGGGTACGGCTGCTGCGGGTACTGCTGGTACGGCTGCTGCTCGTAGGCCGGCTGCTCCGGGGACGACGGATACCCCGGCGGCTGCTGCGCGCCGGGCGGGTACGGGCCCGGGGGCGGCGCGGCCCCCGGCGACGGGGTGGCGCCGGGCGTGGGCTCCGTCGGTCCGGTCGGCTCCGTCGGTACAGGGGGTTCCGTGGGCTGCCGGTACGGGTCCGGGGGCGCCGGTGGCTCCGTCCCCCCGGACGGCGCGCCGGCCCCGGGTGCGTCGGGCCGCGGCTCGTCCTGGCCCGGCTGCGTGCCGTCGTCGTGACTCATGGCCGTTCCTCCTCGTGGGCGAGGCGCGACGGCCGGGCCGGCCGCCCTCCCCACCCACTATGCCGGAGGACGCGGGCGCAGGCGGGTTCACCTCACCGTTCACCCTGGGAACCCCTCCCCGCGCCGCACCGGGGCTGCCATCCTGGGAGCGGCGGGCCGGACCAGGGCCTGGCCCGCCACCACCGGCCGGAGGAGGCAGCATGCGCGTCATCGTCGTGGGGGGCGGGATCATCGGGCTCGCGACGGCCGCACGGCTGGCGCGCCGCGGCGACGACGTCACCGTCCTGGAGAAGGAGCGCGAGCTCTCCTGCCACCAGACCGGCCGCAACTCCGGCGTGATCCACTCCGGCCTGTACTACGCGCCGGGCAGCCTCAAGGCGCGGCTCGGCACCGCGGGGGCCGCGTCCATGACGCGGTTCGCCAGCGAGCACGGCGTGCCCGTCGCCGTCACCGGCAAGCTCGTCGTGGCGACCGACGCCGGGGAGCGCGACCGGCTGCGCGTCCTCGCGGAGCGCGGCGCCGCCAACGGGGTGCCCGTGCGCGAGCTGGACCCCGTCGAGGCGCGCGAGCTCGAGCCCGAGATCGCGTGCGTCGGCGCGCTGCGGGTCGAGACCACGGGCGTCGTCGACTACCGCGCCGTGTGCGCCGTCCTGGCCCGGCAGGTCGCCGACGCCGGCGGCGCCGTCCTGCTCGGCCGTGCGCTGCGCGGCGCGCGCGTGGCCGGCGGCCAGGTGCGGGCGGACGTCGAGGACGTCGACGCCCACGCCGGGTACGAGCTCGTCGCCGACGCCCTCGTCGTGTGCGGCGGCCTGCACGCCGACCGGCTGGCGCGGGCGTGCGGCGTCGACCCCGGGGCCCGCATCGTCCCGTTCCGCGGCGAGTACTTCGACCTCGCCCCGCGCTCCGCCGACCGCGTGCGCGGCCTCGTGTACCCCGTGCCCGACCCGCGGTTCCCGTTCCTGGGCGTGCACCTCACGCGGGGCGTGCACGGCGACGTGCACGCCGGGCCCAACGCCGTCCTCGCCCTCGCGCGCGAGGGCTACCGGCGCCGCGACGTCGCCTGGCGTGACGTCGTCGACGCCGCGTCCTGGCCGGGGCTGTGGCGGCTGGCCGGCCGCAACCTCGTGCCCGGCGCGGCCGAGGTGGCCCGCTCGGCGTCGCGCACGCTCTTCGCCGCCTCCGTCGCCCGGCTGCTGCCCGGCACGACGGCCGACGACCTGCACCCCGCCCCCGCCGGCGTGCGCGCCCAGGCCCTGAACCGCGACGGCTCGCTCGTCGACGACTTCCTCGTGCGCACCGCGCCGCGCCAGGTGCACGTGATCAACGCGCCCTCGCCCGCCGCCACCGCGTCGCTGGAGATCGCGCGGCACGTGGAGGCGGAGCTGGACCGCACGCTGGCGGCCGTCGGGTGACGCGGCCGGGACGGCGGCCCGGGTGACGGACCGGCGCCGGGGCGGCCCGGCCGCGCTCGCCGTGTCCGCCGTGTCCGCGGGCCTGTTCGTCTTCCTCCACTCCCTCGCGGTGCTGACCGGGCCGGGCCAGCGGGCGGACGCCGCGAGCCTCGCCCTGCTCACCGCCCCCGAGCCGGTCCTCGCGGGCGCCGCACGCCTCGTGCGCGAGCTCCTGCCCGTCGCCGCGGCCGGTCTCCTGGTGGCGGCGTCCGTCGCGGCGGTACGACGGCACGCAGGCGCGCGCGCCGTGGTCGCCGCCGCCCTGCCGGTCGTCGTCCTGGTGCTGGCGACGGTCCTCCGCGACCTCGCCCTCCCCCGACCCTTCCTGGGGGCGCACGGCGACCTCCACAACACGTTCCCGAGCGCGCACACCGCCACGCTCGCCGCCGCGTGCGTCGCCGTCGTCCTCCTGCGGGGACGCCGGCCCGCAGGGTGGGCGGCCGCGATGCTGGCGGTCGCGGCGCTCCTCGCGGCCTGGGCCAACGTCGCCACCCAGGCCCACCGGCCGAGCGACGTCGTCGGGGCGCTGCTCCTGGTGGGCGCCGTGGCACCGTGGGCGGTCCTGGCGAGCGACCCGCGCGCGGCGCGTCGTCAGCCGACCCCGGAGTCGACGAACCGGAAGTAGTCCTCCCGCGCACGCACGTCCGGGACGTCGAGGCGCAGCGCCTTCTCCCCCGCGTCGGGCCGGCCCCGGCGCAGCGCCCGCTCGATCCGGCGGTGCGCGACGGCGTCCCCCCACAGCGAGGTCGTCGTCCCCCACGCCCCGGGCCGGGCGCCCGCGTAGAGCCGGCCGCCCCGGTGGGGGTCGCCCGGCAGGTCGGGGAACCCGTGGCGGCGGTCGAGTGCGGCGGCCGCGCCGCGCAGGGCCCGCGGCGCCCGCAGCCCGGTGCCCGCGAGGGCCGTCCCGCCCGGGTCGCCGAGCACGCGCGCGGCCCGGTCGAGGACCAGAGCCACGGGTGCCTCGAGGCGCATGCGCCGGGCGCGGGGGCCGACCTCGCGCCGCGCGCCGTCGCACGCCGCCACGGCGCCGGCGACGTCCACGAGCCACAGGAGCCGCCCCGCGCCCGCCTGCGCCGCGTGGAAGGCCAGCACGAGCACCGTGTCGACGGGGTCGAACGTCGGGACGGCGTGCCCGCCCAGGGTCGTCGTCCGGCGCCGTTGGACCATCCCGTCCGGGTCGGTACGGAAGGAGCGCCGCAGCCCGCGCGGCACCGCGATGTCCCAGTGGACGTCGAGGTGGACGCCGAGCGGACCACGCATCGCGTACTCGGCACGCTGCTGGGCAGCCATGAGCGGCCAGTTGCGGTCCACCCCGGAGCACCCCACGGACTCGAGCGTCTCGACGGCGGCGCGGAACGCCTCGCGTGGCACGTACAGGTCGAGGTCGTAGTACTCGCGCATGTCCGGGGCGGGCCAGAGCGCGGTCGCCGCCGGGCCCTTGGCGACCGCCCACGGCACCCCGGCCCGGTCCAGCGCCCGGCCCAGCGCGGCCAGCTCCGCGAGCGCGCCGAGGTGCCGCACGACCTGCTCGTCGCGCGCGCGGCGCAACGGCGCCCGCCACGGTTCGGGACAGTCCGCGCGCCCCGCGACGTGCTTGGCGACCGCGGGCGTGACCCGGTGGTCCTGGGCCGCCTCGGCGAGCTGCTCCAGGGAGATGCCGTCGAGCGGCGTCGCGCCCTCGCCCTGCGGCACGACGGCGTCGACCAGCAGCTGCGCCAGCGGCCGGCGCGCCGTCCTCCGTCGCCCCATCCCGGCAGCATAGGGAGGCGGCGCCGTGCGCGGCCCCGCCGGAGCGGGCGAATTCTGGGCGGGACGGTCCACCGGCGGGCTCCCCGCGGCTAGCGTGTGTGGAGCCGGGGCGACCCCGGCACAGGACGGAGCGGGCGGTGGCAGACAGCGCAGCGGACGGGGTGCCCGGGAGCGACGAGCGCAGGGGACGGCGCCTGCTGCGGCTGCTCGGCGGGTCGCTGCGGGTGTCGTGGCGCGCGAGCCGGCCCCTGTTCGTCGCGATGCTGGCCCTCCAGGCGCTCGTCGCGGGCGCGCTGGCCGGCCAGGTGCTGGTCGTCTCCGCCCTGCTCGACGTGCTGCTCGGGCTCGCCGACGGCTCCGGCGGCCTCGGCTCCGTCACCGGGCCGGTCCTCGTCCTCGCCGCGCTGACCGGCGTGGCCACGGTCGCGGGCGGCCTGCAGGCGTCGGTACGCCGGGTGCTCGGGGAGCACGTGGCGCGGCTGATGGCGGAGGAGGTGCAGGACGTCGCGACGAGCGTCCCGCTCGAGCACTTCGAGTCGGCCGCGTTCTACGACCGCCTCCAGCGGGTCCGCGTCAACGCGCTCTCGCGCCCGTTCCAGGTCACGCAGGGGATGTTCGACCTCCTGGGGGCGTCGATCGCCACCGTCGGCGTGGGGGCCGCCCTGGTCGCCCTGCACCCGGTGCTCCTCCCCCTGCTCGCGCTCGGCGGCCTGCCCCTGCTGGTGACGGGGCGCCGCGAGGGCAGGCTGGAGTTCGCCTTCAAGGTCGCGCAGACCACCAACGAGCGCGAACGCATCTACACCAACTACGTGCAGAGCAGCCGGGACGAGGCCAAGGAGATCCGCGCGTTCCAGTCCGCCCCCTGGCTGCAGGCGCGGTACCGCGAGCTCTACGCCACGTACCTGGTGGCCCTGGCCCGCCACGTGCGGCGCCGGGCGGCCACGAACGTCGTGGGCAACCTCGCCGCCGCCGCCGTGCTCGCGGGCGTGCTGCTGGTGCTGGCCTGGCTCATCACCCGCGGCGAGGTCACGTTCTCCGAGGCCGGGGCCGCGGTCGTCGCCGTCCGGATGCTCCAGGGACAGATCCAGGGCATCTTCGGCGGCGTCCAGCAGATCTTCGAGTCCGGGCTGTTCCTGGACGACGTGCACGGCTTCCTCGCCGAGGGGCGGGCCGCCGCCCGCGCGGCCGACGGGAGCGAGGAGCCGCCCGCCGAGTTCCCCGGCGTCGCCGCGCGCGGCGTGTCGTTCACCTACCCGGGCTCGGAGCGCCCGGCGCTGCGCGACGTCGACCTCGCGCTCCGCCCCGGCGAGGTCGTGGCCCTCGTGGGCACGAACGGCTCGGGCAAGACGACGCTCGCCAAGCTCCTCGCGGGCCTGTACGAGCCGACGTCCGGCACCGTCCTGTGGGGCGACCGCCCGCTGGCCGGGATGCGGGCCGCCGCCGTGCGCCGGCAGGTGGCCGTGATCTTCCAGGACTTCGTCCACTACGCGTACACGGCCACGTGGAACGTCGCCCTCGGCCGGTCCGACGTCCCCGTGGACCACGAGCGCGTGCGGCGCGCGGCCAGGGTCGCGGGCGTGGACGCCGCGCTCTCCGGCCTCCCCGACGGGTACGGGTCGCGGCTGTCGCGCATGTTCCCCGGCGGCACGGAGCTCTCGGGCGGCCAGTGGCAGCGGGTCGCGATCGCCCGCGCGTTCTACCGGGACGCGGCGCTCGTCATCCTCGACGAGCCGACCGCCGCGATGGACCCGCTGGCGGAGCACGACCTGTTCTCCTCGCTGCGGGCCACGCTCGACGGGCGGACGGCGCTCTTCGTGTCGCACCGCTTCTCGACGGTCCGGTCGGCGGACCGCATCGTCGTGCTCGAGGACGGCGCGGTGATCGAGGAGGGCTCCCACGACGAGCTGATGGCCCTCGACGGCGCCTACGCGGAGATGTTCACGGTGCAGGCCCGGTCCTACCTCGACGCCGCGTCCGCCCCGACCGTCGGTCGCCCCGAGGCCTCCGCCACCGACCGGGCCACCTGAGCCCCCAGGTCGGGCGCGAAGGGCGGCCCCCACGGGACGTCCGCCACGAGCACGGGGACCGACCGGGCGACGTCGGCGAGGTGGCGCAGGTGCGTGCTCTGCACCCGCCCGTCCAGCCAGCCGTGCAACCGCGGATAGTGCAGGAGCTCGAAGAGGGCCGCCGCCCCCCTCCGCCTGCTGACGACCAGCTCCCGGCCGTCCCGGTCGGGCTGCGGCACGACGATCGCACGCAGCGGCCGACGGTCGCGCGCGCCCGAGCCGAGCTGCAGCACGTGCCGGGCGTCGGCGCTCACGCGGTGCACGGGGGCCCGCCCGGCGAACCGGCCGGCCAGCGTGTCGGCCCCCTTGCGCAGCCGCACCTCCGTGGCGCCCAGCCGCGCCGCGAAGCCGTCGGCCGTGCGGTCCAGGCGCAGCACGTCGTCGGTGACCAGCGCGGCACCCTCCGCGCACAGCAGGGTGGCCATCGTCGACTTGCCCATCCCGGAGTATCCGACGAACGCCACCACCCCGGCGTCGTCCTCGACGGCGCTCGCGTGCAGCACGGCCTCGCCCCGCAGGTAGAGCTGGAACGCGAGCATCCCGCCGGTGGTGAGCACGCGGCTCAGGCCGGGGTCGACCCCGTCCGCCTCCCGCAGCACGACGTGTCGCAGGTCGGCCGAGACCTCGAAGTCGCAGGCGTCGTGGAACCGCAGCAGGTAGCCGTCGCCACCCAGGTCCCAGGCGCTGTACCAGGGGTCCCCGGCCACCTCGTGGTGCAGCACCTTCCGCCCGCCCGGGGACGTGCGCTGGTCCGTGCCCGCGCCGGCGGCGACCACGACGTCGGCCCGCGCGGCGCCCTCGTCCGCCCGGTCCTGGTGCAGGTCGAACGGCGCCTCGACGACGAGGCCGTAGAGCAGCTGGCGGTCCATCACGGTCACGCTCCGGGGGTCGGGACCACGAGCGGCCGGAAGCCGGCGCCGCGGTCCAGGTCGAGGTCCTGGCCGTCGATGCGCAGCCAGGCGTGCGCCCGCACCACGCCGCCGGACTTGGCGACGCCCAGGACGAGGGCGGGGTGCCGGCCGCGCAGCACGCGGCCCGCCAGGATCGCCGAGCGCAGGCACGTGCCGTTCACGCCGGGCAGGCGCAGCACCCGCCGCAGCACGCGGAGCTCGCGGGCCTCGGCGTCGTCCAGCGTGCGCGGGTCCAGGGCGCCGGCGGACGCCTCGGGCGACGCCAGCAGCGCGAGGCCGTAGCGCCGGGCGACCCGCGCCACGTCCCACCGCCGCAGCCGGGTCTCCAGCAGCAGCAGGGCCCCGAGGAACCGGAGCGCCAGCGGGACGGCGCGCCCCCGGCGGAGCGTCGCGGCCACGGAAGCGGACAGGGACGCCGGAAGGGGCGCGGGCACGGTCACGGGGCCACCTCCGCCCCGACGGACGCCAGCCACGCCTGCTGCAGCAGCAGGCTCGTCGGCCCGGGCGGGAAGCCCGACAGCCAGGCGGCGCGGAGCCCGTCGACGTCGACGAGGGCCGGGTCGACCCCGGCCCCGTCCCACCGGGAGGCGAAGTCGCGGGTCGCGGCTCCCAGGTAGGCGCGGTTGAAGGACGCCTTGCTCGACCGCGCGCACACGGCGTCCGGGAGCAGGGTGCCGAAGACGGCGCGCATGCCCGCGGTGCGGTCGGTGAAACCCCACGGGTACCGCCTGCCGACCGCACCCAGGAAGCCGTCGTCCAGGAGCGGGTGGGCGAGCGCGACGTCGTGCTCGGCCGCCACCTGCCCGAACGTGTCCAGGAAGACGCGGCTCGCGCGCCGCCGCAGGAGCCAGCGCAGCCCGCGCGGGAACGACAGGGGTTCGGCGGCCGCGTCGCGCGCGATCTCGTCGGCGAGGCGCTCGGTCGCCCCGTGCGACAGCCAGGTGAGGGCCCGCAGGCCGCGCCCCGTGACGGCGCGCTCCCGCCGGCGGCGGGAGGCGACGGGCAGCAGCGACGCGAGCGCCGCCCGGCGGGGGGTGCCGGCGCTCGCCCGCCCGGCCACGACCTGGAGCAGCGCCCGGGAGCGCCGGTCGCCGAACACCTCGTCGCCGCCCTCGCCCGTGAGCACCGCGTGCCCCTCCAGCTCGCGCAGCATCGCGTCCTTGACGTGCATGGTCGCCGGGAACAGCAGCCCGCGGCGCAGCAGGCTCTCCCGTGCGCCCTCGCCGAGAAGGTCGTTCTCGTCGTCGACGACGATCCGACGCCACGTCGTGAGCCCCAGGTGATGCACGACGGCCTCCTGCCAGGCCGACTCGTCCGCCTCCGTGACCCCCGGGTAGCGGAAGGTCACGGGGACGGGGTCGGGGGCGCCGTCCTCACGGGCGACGGCCGTCGCGACGGCGAGCACCGCGGACGAGTCCCGCCCGCCCGAGAAGGTGACGGCCACGGGCCTGCCGCCGGCGGCACGGCGCACGGCGTCCTTGATCGAACCGACCGGGTCGTCGCCGGTCGCGGGCGCGGGGGCGGCAGGGACGAGACCCGGCAGCCAGCACGCCGCGGCCTCGAACGCCGTCGGTCGGTAGTAGGTCATCGTCGATCCTGTGCGCAGGGGGTTCCGCCGGAAAGGGTGGTGCCGGCCGCCCCGACGTCGGAACGACCGGCACCGTGTCCCACGGTCGAGCTCAGGACGCCTTGCCCTTGTGGAACAGGTCGCCGTCGTAGTCGATGGCGAACTGCTGCTCCAGAGTGACGTCCTTGACCGAGCCGACCTCGATGATGCGCGGTGCCTCGTACATGGAGCACTCCCCTCTCGTCGTTCGTGCAGGACGGGCTCAACGTCGCGCCGAGGGCACTGCCCGGTCAAGCACCTGGAACGGATATCACCCGAGCCGTCGCGCGCTTTCATCCGACGGGGCGGAAATGGCGGGTGAAAAGGCGTCCCTATTCGATACCGGAGCGCCGGTGCGGCATATCGTCGTCTCCGACCGGCGATTCGTCGTCATCAATCACGGGCGGGCCCTGGTGCCCTCGGCGGAAGGCACGAGATGCGACTGCGTGAGGACGGCGTCACCTGGCAGGAGATCGACGGCGAGCTGGTCATCCTCGACCTCGCCTCGTCCACCTATCTCACGACGAACGGCTCCGGCGCGTTCGCGGCGAAGCTGCTGCAGGAGGACCGCACCACCGGCGACGTCGCGGACGCGCTCGTCGCCGAGTACGGCATCACCGCCGACGTCGCACGGCGGGACGCCGAGGCCTTCGTGGACGCGCTGCGCGACCGCGGGCTCCTCGTCGAGGGCTGAGCGGTCGAGGGCTGAGCGCGCTCAGCCCGTGAGGCGGGCCAGGTCGTGGCGCACCATGCGGCCGACGATCTCCTCGAACGCGAGCGTGCCGCCCCACCCCAGCACCGCGCGGGCCCGGCGGGCGTCCCCCACCTGCTCCCCCGGGTCGGCCGGGCGGACGAGGCGCGGGTCGACCGTGACGTGCGGCTCCCAGTCGTCGACGCCGGCCGCGGCGAAGGCGGCGGCCGCGAAGTCGGCCACCGACCGGGTGGCCCCGGACGCCACGACGAAGTCGTCCGCGACCGGGTGCCGGGCGGCACGCACCATCGCGTCGACGTAGTCGGGGGCCCACCCCCAGTCGCGGCGCGCGTCGAGGTTGCCGAGCGCCAGGGTGCCGGAGCCGCGGTGCGCGATCCGGGCGGCGCCCGCGGTGATCTTGCGGGTCACGAACGTCTCCGGGCGGCGCGGCGACTCGTGGTTGTAGAGCACGCACGTCGAGACCCCGAGCCCGCGCGCCCGGTACACCGCGGCCATCTGGTGGGCGTACGCCTTGGCGGCGCCGTAGGGCGACGTCGGCCGTACCGTCGTGGCCTCGTCCTGCGGCGCGCGGTCGGGCGTGCCGAAGATCTCCGCGCTCGACGCCTGCAGCACCCGGACGGCCCGCCCCTCGTCCTCCTGCAGGCGCCACGCGGCGTCGTAGAGGGCCACGGCGCCGAGCCCCGAGACGGCGCCGGTCTCGACGGGGTGCCGCCACGAGTAGGCGACCGAGCTGACCCCGCCCAGGTTGTAGATCTCGTCGGGCCGCGTGCGGCGCACGAGCTCCGCGAGGCCCTCGGCGTCGCGCAGGTCGCCCCGGTGGAGGCGGACCTCGCCGGGCAGCCCGACGGGGCGCTCGCCGGCGCGCACGAGCCCGTGCACCAGCGTCCCCTCGGCGGCGAGCCGTTCGGCGAGGTACGACCCGTCCTGGCCCGCGACGCCGGTGACGAGGGCGACCGTCACGGGCGCATCCCGGCCAGCTCCGCCTGCTCGTCCAGGTCGTTCTCGACCATCATCGCGACCAGCCGCTCGAAGTCGACGCGCGGCTCCCAGCCCAGCACGTCCCGGGCCTTCGACGGGTCCCCGATGAGGAGGTCGACCTCCGCCGGCCGCATGAAGCGCGGGTCCTGCGTGACGTACCCGCTCCAGTCCTCGACGCCCACGCACCCGAACGCCGCGTCGAGGAGGTCGCGGATGGAGTGGGTCCGGCCGGTCGCGACCACGTAGTCGTCGGCCTGGGGCTGCTGGAGCATCCGCCACATCGCGTCGACGTAGTCGCCGGCGAACCCCCAGTCGCGGCGCGCGTCCAGGTTGCCCAGGGTGAGCGAGTCCTGCAGGCCGAGCTTGATCCGCGCCACCGCCCGCGACACCTTGCGGGTCACGAACTCCGGCCCTCGCCGCGGCGACTCGTGGTTGAACAGGATGCCGCTGGAGGCGTGCAGCCCGTACGACTCGCGGTAGTTGATGGTCATGTAGTGCCCGAACACCTTCGCGACGCCGTAGGGCGACCGGGGCCACAGCAGGGTCGACTCGCGCTGCGGCACCTCCTGCACCTTGCCGAACATCTCCGAACTCGACGCCTGGTAGAAGCGCACGGCGCCCGGGTCGTCGCCCGCGTGCAGCCGCACCGCCTCGAGCATGTTGAGCACGCCCTTGCCGGTCACCTCGCTGGTGAGCGTGGCGTTCTCCCACGAGTAGGCGACGTAGGAGATCGCGCCGAGGTTGTAGACCTCCTCGGGCCGCGCCGCCTCCAGCGCCCGCAGCAGCGACGAGAGGTCGGTCAGGTCCCCCGTGACGAGCCGCACGTCCGGCACGGTGCGGCGCACGAGGTCGAGCTTCGGGTTGTTCTGCCCACGGATCAGGCCCCAGACCTCATAGCCTTTCGAGAGCAAGAGCTCGGAAAGGTACAGGCCGTCCTGACCGGTGATTCCGGTAATCAGTGCTCGAGGCATTTCGCTCACCGTTTCTGTGCGCCGAGTCAGCGCCGTCCCCCGGCGGCACCCCCCGTTCCGGGGACGCCACCACGCTAGCCAGGAATGGCCGCCGGTCGACCTTCCCCGTCGGGTGAACCAGGGGCCTCGCAGGGTGAATCTGCGAGTGCCCGGAACACCATTCCCACCAGATTTCATCCGCACCGATCTCTCGACGGGAGCGAGCCGGACGAGAAGCATCGGGAGCATGTCGTGGCCCGCGCTCGCCGGACGCCGGGAGCATGCGTGGCGCGCCGCCGTCCTGGCGGCGTGCTTCGTCGCGCTGTACGCAGCCGCCGTCGTGACGCCGTGGGGGCAGAGCGCCGACGCGCAGCTCTTCGGCCTGCTGATGGGCGCGGGCCTGGTCGACCCCGCGGTGGCGGACGTCGTCCGTGGCGCGCTCGTCGGGTGCGCCGCCCTCGTCGCGGTCGCCGTCGGCGTCGTCGCGTGCTGCAGGGGTCGCTGGTCCGCGGCCGTGGCGACGGCCGCCGTCACGTTGTGCTCGGCGGTGCTGAGCCTGGTGCTCCGCGACGTGGTCCTGCTCCGCCCGTTCCACGACGCGGACTACGCGTACGCGCACAACACGTTCCCCAGCACGCACGTCACGGTGACGACGGCCCTGGCCGTCGCGGTCGTCGTGCTGTGGCCGTACCGGGGCGTGCACGGGCGCGTCGTGGTCCGGGAGGCCGCCCTGGCGGTCGTCGTCGTCGCCTGCCTGGTGAACGTGCTCTCCTTCGCGCACCGGCCGGCCGACGTGCTCGGCTCGGTGCTCCTCGTCGGCGTCGTGACGTCGGCGGCCGGCGCGGTGCGCCCGTCGTGGGTCGACGAGGCTCAGCCGCGGTACAGCGCCTCGTAGCGGTCGACGACGGAGGCGAGCGTGAACTGCTGGACGCGCTCGAGGGCGGTGCGCGCGAGGGCGTCCCGGCGCGCGTCGTCGGTGAGGAGCTCGGCGAGCGCCGCCCCGACGCCGTCCAGGGGCGCCACGACGGCGGCGCGGCCGCCGTCGGTCACGTACAGCGCGCCGGGGTTGGGCGTGCTGACGACGGGCAGCCCGGACGCCATCGCCTCGACGTAGGGGATGCCGAAGCCCTCGTAGTCGCTGGGCAGGCAGAACGCCCACGCCTGCTGGAAGGCGCGCGCCAGCTCGTCGTCGGACAGCCTCCCGAGCGCGCGGACACCCGGCCCGGCGTCGTCGGGCACGTCCCGGCTGACCATCCAGAGCTCGGCGTCGGGGTGCTTCGGCAGCACCGTCTCCTGGAACTGCCGGGCCAGCTCCGCGCCGCGCTTGCGCCCGTGCCAGTATCCGACGAAGAGCACCACGGGGTGGTCCGCCCGCTGCGCCGCGTCGGGACGGAACCGGCGGACGTCCGTGCCGCAGGGGACGACGTCGCGCACCCACGGGTACCAGCGGCGCGTCTCGGGCGAGATGACGACCGTGTGGTCCGCGACCAGCGACGCGAGCACCTCGGACAGCCCGAGGAGCACCATCCGCGCCTTCTCCTTGACGCCCTTGATCGTGCGCGCCTCCTCGAAGCACGACCCGGCGAGCGTGCGCACGTGCCGCGGCACGCGGCGTCGCCACAGCCAGTAGTCGTCGCCCCAGGCGTGCAGCACGTCGAAGGACGAGAGGTCGACGCGGCGCAGCGCGAGCGCGAACCGGAACGTGCGCAGCGAGCCCGTCATGCGCACGTGCCGGTGCCCGTACACGGCCCCGTCGACCGGCGGGCAGTCGCTGAGGACCGTGACGTCGTGGCCGCGCCGCGCGAGCTCGGTCGCGAGCTCGTGCACCTGGTAGCCGATCCCCTGCTTGCTGGTGCTGGGCAGGTAGTAGGAGACGATCGCGATCCGCAGCGGTCGCGCGGCGGGGCCCGGTCCCGCGCCCCTGGTCATCGCAGGCCGTCCCGCAGCGCCTCGAGCCAGCCGCGGCCGTGCCGCAGGTCGGGCTCGAGGTGGTTGCCCTCTGCCCACTCGTTCCACGACTTGACCCACAGCAGCCGCTCGTCGGCCGGCCGGTGCGCGATCGACGCCACCGCCTGCCGCACGTTCTCGCCGAACTTCTCCGGCGTCGCGCCGTGCAGCACCACGCCCCCACGGCCGGAGCGGGGCGTGTTGTCCCAGTTGGGGTAGACGCACGGCTGGACCAGGTCGCCGGTGCGGTTCTGCCCCGCCCAGTCCGTGGAGTAGGGGAACACCTCGGGCCCGCCCGCCAGCCGGCGCAGGGCGCGCATCCGCAACAGCTCCGTCCGCGACGTCCCGGCCGGCATCCGCATGTACACCCCGGCGTCGAACCCGTCCTCCTTGACCCGGTCGTACCGGGGCCCGCCGCCGAGCAGGTCGCTCATCTCCGCCACGAGGTAGAGGCCCTCGAGGCCGGCCCGCCGCGCCAGCGACTGCCAGAGGTCGACGAAGCCCGCGGCGTCCGGCAGCTCCTCGGGCCGGAACACGTAGAACACGGGCCGGCCGCCCACGCGCAGGTAGCGGGGGTCCCGGAAGGCGGGCAGCACGGCCTCGAAGTGGGCGGTGTGGTCCTCTGTGCCCGGGTAGTGCTGTTGCACCAGGACGCGGTCGGCCTCGCCGTGCCAGATGCCGCTCCACGTCTGGTTGGCCCACGCCAGGCAGAACGACACGTCGGGCGCGCCGGAGGCCAGCACCTCGGCGAACGGCCGCTCCAGGATGCGCCGCCCGTGGCCGAACCAGTAGTGCCAGTAGGCGAACGCCTCGACGCCGTACTGGTGCGCCAGCTCCGACTGCGCGGCCCGCGCCTCGGGCAGCCGCAGGTCGTAGAAGCCGAGGTCGGCGGGGACCAGCGGCTGCCGGTGCCCCGGGTAGAGGCGGCGCGCCCGTGCCACGTTGGTCCACTCGGTGAACCCCGGACCCCACCACGCGTCGTTCTCCGGGACGGGATGGAACTGCGGCAGGTAGAACGCGACCGCCCTGGCCTCCATCGTCTGGACCTCCTTCACCGGCGGAGCAGCCCGAGGTCGGAGGGCAGCCGGACGACGTCGCCCGCGATCGTGCGGGCGCTCGGGACGGTCCACCACCGCAGGACGACGGCCGCGCTCCGCGCCTTCTCGCCCAGCGGCACCGGCGACCGCGTGACGATGCCGAGCAGCATCGGCGTGGACCGCGAGTACGGGAACGCGGTCCGCGGCCGGGACGGGTCCACCCAGGCCATCTCGGACTCCCGCGACCCCCCGTGCCGGTCCGCGTGCGACCGGATCGACAGCAGCGGCTCGCCGGGCACCAGCACCAGCCTCCCGCGCAGCGCGAGCGCGGCCGGGAAGAGCATCTCGCCGGCCGGCGAGACGACCACGCCGCCCGCCGCCCGCGCCACGGCCGTGTCCATGATCCCGAACTGCGTCTGCGTCACGACGCGCGCGAGCAGGACCCGGAGACGGTCGTGGGGCGCCGGGCCGTCCAGCCGCAGGTCCGCGTCCGCGTGCTGCCCGACCACCGCCCCGTCCGCGTCGACGAGGCGGACGCGGGGATACGCCAGCACCGTCCCCGGAGGGGCGTCGTCGAGGGCGGCGAACGAGCGTTCCACGAGCCGGGGGTCGCAGAGGTCGTCGTGGTACGCCCACTTGAACCACGGGGTCCGGCACCGGTCCAGGAGGAAGTTCGAGTTCACCGCCCCGCCGACGTTCGTCTCGTGCCGGTGGTAGCTGAACCGGGCGTCCCGCGCCACCCACTCCCGCGCGATCTCCTCGGTGGCGTCCATGGACGCGTTGTCGGCGACGACCACCTCGAAGTCGCCGTCGGTCTGCTCCGCGACGGACCGCAGGGCCTGGTCGAGGTAGCGCTCCCCGTCGAACACGGGGACCCCGATCGTCAGCCGTGGCGCCGCGCCGGACCTTCCTGTCATACGACCACCCCTTTCTCACGCAGCCGGGCGAGGACCTCGTCGTAGCCGGACCGGGTCCGCCGGTGCGCGTCCACCGCCCAGGCGTCCAGGTCGCGTGCCAGGGCCTCGCGCTTGCCGAGCAGCGCGTCGAGCGACTCGAGCAGCTCGTCGGCCCCGAACGCGTGGGCGTCCACCCGGTAGGAGCCGACCCCCGCGTCGTCCGACAGCACCCGCACCTTGTCCGCGTGCTCGACGGTCACGAACGGGACCCGGCGCAGCGCCGCGGCGACGAGGACGTGGAACCGGCTGCCCACCACGGCCCGGGCGTCGGCGACGTCGCCCGACAGCTCGTCGAAGTCGCGGGGCACGCGCACCTGCACCCTCGGGCGACCGCCGTCCTGCGCGACGGCGTCGACGACGCGGCGTGCCACCGGGACGTCCGCCGCGTCGGAGACGACGACACGCACCGGAGTCCCCCGGTCGAGGAGGGCCCCGAGCACGCGGGACATCTCGTGCTGGTACCGGCGGCGCTCGGCCGCCGTCGCGCCGGACTCGCCGGTGGCGGACGGCACGTCGACGAGGCTCAGCACGACGACGCCCGCCCCACCCTCGGCCCCACCGTCCGCCGCGCCCCCCAGCACGTCGGACCGCGCCGTCACGATGTCGTCCATGAGCACGTCGCGCGACGTGTCGGTCCCGCACGCACGCACCGCCTCGAGCGTGACGGGGTCGCGGTAGGAGCGGATCGTCGCCGTCGCGGCGGCGGCGCGGACCGCCGCCCGGGTGACCCGGCGCGAGTACCTGCTGCCGCCGACCGCCAGCCACACGAACGGCGTCCGCGTGAGCCGGCACGCCACGCCGGTGAGCAGGATCGAGAGGATCTGCCCGCCCGGGGGCCCGCCCCGGCCCACCTCGAGCGCCCCCGTGCCGGGGACGACGACCGCGTCGAAGCGGCGCACCAGCCGCACCAGGTGGGCCAGGTCCAGGCACGCCCGGAGGCCCTGGGCCGGGACCGAGGCGTGCAGCGGCCCCCGGTACGCCCAGCGGGCGCGCGCGGCGAGCGCCGGGCGCCCGAGCGCCGCCCGCGCCGCGGCCGGCTCCCGTCCCACGAGCGTCACCCGGACGTCCACGTCCCGCTCCTCGAGCAGCCGGATCACCTGGGCCACCGACGCGTCGTTGCCGACGTTGGCGATGCCCGCCTCGCCCAGGAGTGCGACCCGCGCGGTCACGGTGCCCCCACCCCCGGGAAGGCGTCGACCGGCGCCGCCCCGCGCGCGGGTGCCGGCTGCTCGACGTCGCGGCCCGTCGTCACGAGCCGGAGCGGGCCGCGCAGGAGCGTGCGCACCCGCCCGGGGAGCGACCGCTGCACGGCCACGGCGTCCTGCGGGGTCAGCCCGCGGCGGGTCAGCCGCATCACCCCCACCACGAGGCCGAGGCCGACGACGCCCGCCACGAGGGCCGACCACACGGCGGGCAGGTCGAGCCGCCCCGTGCCCCACCACGCGACGAGGCAGGCGAGCACGCCGACGAAGTACGACGAGACGTCCCCCAGGGCCCGCCAGGTCCCGGTGCCCACCGCCCGCACCTCGGTGACGATCAGGAGGGAGACGAGGACGACCGCAGAGCCGAGGTTGCTGATCACCGCGCCCCAGACGCCGAGGTGCGGGATGAGGAGCACCATGAGCCCCACGCTCACGGCCAGGGTGGTGAGGTTCAGCCAGAGCAGCCACATGCCCTTGAGCCGGGCGGCGACGAACGCCTTGATCGGTTCCGCGATCACGAGGAGCCCGCCCGCGACCCCGAGGGCGAGCAGCACCTCGGGGACGTCGGAGAACTCGTCGCCGTAGATCAGCGGGACCACGAAGGCGAACGCCGGCATCGCCGCGGCGACGATCGCCGCCATGACGGTCGACGACGCCCGCAGCGTCCGGCCGAGCGCACGCCCGACGGCGTCCCCGTCCACCTCGTGCAGCCCGGAGATCGCCGGCACCAGCGGGCCGACGAGCGACTGCGCGGGGGCGAAGAGGTGGGACGCCAGCCCGATGGCGAGCGCGAACACCCCGGCGGCGTGCACCTGGGACATCCACGTGAGCACGAGCACCTCGCTGCGGGACAGCACGAACGCCGCCACCATGCTGGCCGCCCCTGCGGGGAGCGCGAACCTCCAGAAGCCCGGGGGAAACCCGCGGAGGCGTGGTCGCATCAGGGCGCGCCGGTACGTCCGCGAGACGAAGACGAGGAACAGCAGCACACCGAGCCCCCCGGTGACGAGCCGCACCACCCAGATCGAGTCGGCCGTGCCCACCGTGGTCGCGACGACCACCACCAGCACCTGGGTGACGAGGTTGACGATCATCGCGGCCTGCGCGTTCTTGGCCGTCTTGCTCTCGATGCCCAACGCCTCGCCGGCCCCGCCGAGCACGCACGGGAGGACGACCCCGAACGCGATGGCGACCGCCATCAGCCCGGGGTCGACGTCGACGAGCACCAGCACGGCCACCGCGATCAGGGGCATCCCGACGACCGTGCGGTACCCCTTGGACGCGCTGAGGAGGCGGGTGACCTCCGCGGACCGCCCGGCGGCGTGGGACTTGGAGCCGAACTGGACGACCCCGCTCACCACACCGAGGTCGACGACCGTGGCGACCAGCAGCATCACGGTGCCCAGGTAGGCGAGCCGGCCGTAGTCGACCACGCCCAGCGTGCGGGCGATGACGATGTTGACCGCGAACGCGAGCGGCAGGGACACGACGACGTGGACGAGGGTCCAGAGCGCGCCCTGGATCGCCTTGTCCTGGAGCTCGCCGCGCGAGAGCCCGTCGGTGTGCGTCACAGTCGCCATCGTCGCCGCCCGGCGGCGCCGTTCCGAGGGGTCGGGGCAGTTTTCAGCCGCGGTGGCGCGGGTTTCACCCGGGGCCGGCGGGCCGCCACCGCCGCGCCCGTGCCTAGCCTGGCGGGCAGCACCGCACGCGGACCCCACGGACAGGAGGGCGCGCCGTGCTCGACAGGGACGACGTTCTCGGCAGTCACGACCTCACCGACGACCTCGGGACCGACGGGGCGGTCGTGCACGCCGTGGTGATCTGCAGCGTGCGGCGGCCGGAGGTGCTCGCGGCCACGGTCGAGGCGCTGTCGCGGCAGACGGTGCCCGCGGACGTGGTGGTGGTCAGCGTGGTGGCGGACACCGACCTGCCGGCGGACGCCGGCTGGGGCCCGGCGGTGCGCGTCGTCCGGTCCCCGCGCGGGTCGTCGGTGCAGCGGAACGTCGGGGTGCGCAGCCTCGTGCCGGCCCCCGGTCTCGTGACGTTCGTCGACGACGACGCCGAGCTCGCGCCCGACTACTTCGCGCGCATGCGGGCGTTCATGGCCGACCACCCCGACGTCGCGCTCATGACCGGCCTCGTCGCGGCCGACGGCGCCGCCTCCCGGGGCGAGATCCCTCGCGACCGCGCCCGCGCGATCCTGGCCGGCGCCCGGGGCACGGCGTTCGTGCGCGACGTGCGGGCGGCGTACGGGTGCAACATGACGGTGCGGGGCGACGTGGCCCTGGCGGAGCCCTTCGACGAGCGGCTGCGCGAGTACGCGTGGCAGGAGGACACCGACTTCTCCGTGCGCTGCGGCCGCCACGGGCGGGTGGTGCACTACCACGGCTGCGTGGCCGTCCACCTGGCCGTCGGCGGCGGGCGGGTCGACGGCCGCACCTTCGGCTTCGCCCAGGTCGTGAACCCGTTCTACCTCTGGCGCAAGGGCACGAAGACCGGTCGCGGGCTGCTGAACGACTGGACCCACGCCCTCGGCGCGAACGTCCTGCACCTGGCCGACCGCGGCCGTCCCGACCGCGCGGGGCGCCTGCGGGGCAACCTCCTCGGCCTGGCCGAGGTCGTCCTGCACGGTGGGCAGCCCGAGGCCGTGACGCGGGTCGCCGCCCGCTCCGCGACGGCGACGTCAACGGCGACGACGGCGACGTCGGCTCAGAAGGGCAGGTCGGTGCCGAGCACGAGCAGCCAGTCGCCCCCGCCCGCCGCGTTCTCTCCCGGCGTGGCCAGCTCCTCCGGCAGCTCCGACGCCGGCCCGACGGCCGTCGTCGCGCCCGTCGACGGGTCGACCCACACGGCCTCCGCCGCCGGGTCGAGCAGCGACAGGTCCAGGGAGACCGTGCGCTCGGAGGGCACGTAGACGAGCGCGAGACCGCCGTCCGGGGTGACCGCCGCCGTCGCGAGGTCCGCGTCGAGCACGTCCTGGCCGGGCTCCGCCGACCCGGTCCCGGCCGTGAGGAGCGCGTCGTCGGGCCGGAGCGTCCACCACGGCAGGGACGCGACCAGGTCCCGGATCCGGGACACCTGCTCGGCCCCCTCCGACTCCAGGCGCCCCTCCCACCCGTCGTGGAACTCCCAGTCGTCCGTCCCGAACACGTCCCCGGGCGAGCCGCTCGTGACCGCCCAGAGCACCTGGCGACGCAGGGTCTCGGTGGTCGTCGTCGGACCGCCCGTGTTGTTCTCGCCCTCGTAGTTCGCCTCGCCCAGCAGTGCCGGCCGGGCGGGTGTCGCGTCGTACGCCTCGCGGACCGCCATCGGGGTCGGCGCGTAGGTGTACACGAAGCTCCAGTCGACGCGGTCGCGCCAGTGGTCGTCGGCGGCGGTGGACGACACGTTCAACAGCTGGAGGGCGAACGGCCGGTCGTCGCCGGTGGAGCGGATGCCCTCAGCCAGCGCCTCGAAGCACGCGTCGTCCTCCGGGGAGCGGGAGTAGTCGCCCCCGGTCATCCACAGGACGGGCAGGTCGGCGGCCCAGCGGGCGGTCATCGCCCCGAACTCGCGGCACGTCTCCGGCGACACCCCCGCGAAGGTGTGGTCCAGCGTCCACGAGTCGACGGGGTACAGCATCGTCGTGATCCCCAGCTCGCCCGCGCGCCGCAGCGTCTCGTGGGCCCGGTCGAAGTACGCCTGCTGCCAGCGCAGCACGTCGCCGTCCACGAACGGCAGCAGCCCGTCGACCGTCGCCCCGTCGTCGGACGGCGCGCCGTTCGCGACCGCGCCGACCAGCGAGACGAGCATCGCGTTGAAGCCCTGCCCGGACCGGGCCGTCAGGTAGGTCTCGGCCTCGTCGGGGCGCAGGTCGGCCAGCAGCGACCAGGGCGCGTCGCCGCGCACGAGGACCGGGTCGCCGTCCTGGTCGACGAACGTGCGGCCGTCGGCGGAGATCCCGGTGATCCACTGGGGGTCGCCGGCGGCGGTGACGGCGCCCCGGGTCGCCGTGAGCTCGCGGCGCGGGGCGTCCGCCGCGGGCGCCTCCTCCTCCCACGACGCGGGGCCGGTGGTGCGCAGCACCGCCCACGCGGCCAGGGCGACGAGGACCACGGCCAGCGCGGCCCCCACAAGCCCGCGCGACCGGCGCCGCGACCGGTCAGGCGGGCGTCGCATCGTGGCCCGTCCTGCGCGGCGGCATCCCCCGCGCGACCCTGATCAGGCTCCGCTTGACGTCGCTGCCGAGGGTGCGCGCATCGGGCAGCGTCCAGTGCCGGACGACCGCGACGGCCGCCCGGGCCCGCTCGCGTGCGGGCGCCGGGGCGCGGACCGCCTCCGCCAGCAGGCGGGCGTTCATGTACCACTGGGGGAAGGCCACCGGGCGGCGGAAGCCGGGCCGGTAGGCCCTCGTCTGGTCGACCGGGTCGGAGGCCTGGAGGTTCGTCATCTGCCCCGGGTGCCGGCGCGCGAGGTACCCGACCTCCGGCACCTGCACCCACGGCGCCCGCATCGCCATCGCGACGGCGAGCGCGAAGTCGCCGCCCCAGTAGTCGGGCAGCCCGCCCTGCGCGCGCAGCGCCGCCGTGCGGAAGACGCCGCCCCAGCCGACGACCTGCCACACCCCCCGGCGGAAGAACAGGCCGACGCGGTCGGCGGGCCCGATCGACAGGAAGTCGAGCCCCTCGTCGTTCATCGCGTCCACCACCCGGTCGTCCGGGTCGCACCACAGCACGCGGGAGAACGCGGCCGTCGCCGCCGGGTGCGACTCCAGCGCGTCGACGCAGGCCGCCAGGTGGTGCGGGCGGGCCGTGTCGTCGGCGGAGTTCCACATGAAGTACGGCGCGCGGGCGGCGGCGAGCGTCCGGTTCCAGTTCCAGGGGATGCCGCCGTTCGTGGCGGCGCCGAGGTAGGTGAACCGCGGGTCCTCCTCGGCCACCGCCTCCGCGATCTTCCGGGTGCGGTCGGTGGACGCGTTGTCCGCGACGACCACCTCGATGTCGGTCAGGTCCTGCTCCTGCAGGGCCCTCAGCGTGCGCTCGAGGAACTCCTCCCCGTTGCGCACCGGGACGCCCACGGTCGCCGTCACCACCGGACCACGGCCTTCCGCACCGCGTACGCCTCCGCGTACCTCTCCCGGCACTCCATGCCGCGCAGCCGCATCAGGCCGAGGAAGACCTCCGGGTCCCACCAGTCGTGGCCGCGCTGGGACGGGTAGTGCCGGTCGAGCAGCTCGACCTTGCGCCGCGCCAGCTCCTCCGGGACGGGCACGTAGGCGGCGGGGCGCCCCATGTCGCCGTCCCACTTCGGGATCTCGTAGTGCAGCACGAGCGCGTCCCGCCACACGGTGCCCGCCAGCTCGCCGACCAGCCGGTGGTCCTGGTGGGCGTCGTCGGGCCGCGGGGCGAGGACCACGTGCGGCGCGGGGTGGCGCTCGGCGTGCTCGTGGAGCGCCCGCTTCGCCGCGCCCCAGTGCTCCGGGAGCCGCCCGTCGGGCAGCCCCGCGAACACGGACGAGGCGGCCGGGACGAACGCCTTCGCGGCGTCGGCCGCCTCCGCCTCGCGCAGGGGGTCGCCGGTGAGCGTGAGGAAGTCGGCCGTGGCGCCCGGGCGCTCCGCCAGCGCGAGCAGCGTCCCGCCGCAGGCGATCTCGACGTCGTCCGGGTGGGCCGCGAGGCACACGACCCGCGGCTCGCCGGCGTCGGGGCCCAGGTCCGGGCGCAGCGGGATCATTCCGACACCTCCGCGAGGACGGGCTCCGCCTCGGGGGCGGGCCCGGCGGGGCCGGCGAGCCCCAGCAGCGCGGCCACCCGCCGCTCCTGGGCGGCCAGCGCGTCCCGCGCCTGGGCCAGCGCCCGCGCGGTGCGCGCCCGGTCGCCGTCGACGTCCGCGGCGGCGGCCAGCACCTGGCGGGCCACGACCTGAGGGTCGAACCGGTCGACGTCGTGCGCCCGCCCCGGGTCGCCGAACCTCTCCACGAGCCACCGCTGCTTGGGCCCGTAGCCCAGCGAGACGACCGGGACGCGGGCACGGAGCGCGGCCACGAGGTTGTGATAGCGGGCCGCGACGACGGCGCTGCAGCCGGCGAGGCGGTGCTCGAGCTCGGCGACCGAGCCGACGGTGGCGACCTGCACGTGGTCCGGGTCGTCGACGCGCCCCGCCACGTCCCGGGCGGTCGAACCGTCGGCGTCGTCCCCCACGACGAGCAGGACGTCCGCCCCGCCGTCGGCCAGCTCCCGGACGAGGTGGGCGGTGCGTGCCGCGTACCGGTCGCGGTCGGCGGCCGGCGCGTACCAGTCGTACCGCACGACGCCCACGGCGACGAGGGGGCGGGCACCGGGCGACGGCGCGGCGGCGGGGGGCAGCGGGAGCCCCAGCACGACGTCGGGCACCACCGGCGGGCGGCGCGAGCCGGCCGCGACGGCGTCGGCCGACCCGGCGTCGCGGACGCTCAGGTAGGTCGCCGTGCGCGCCACGGTCCGCTGCATGAGCCGGAAGGCGCGGCCCCCGAGGCGGTCCGAGCCGACCGACAGCACCAGGTAGGGCCGCCGCCGCACCCGGGCCACCACGCCGTACAGGGCGAGCTGGAACGGCGGGCCGAACGGGGACGTCGCGTGCCCCTCGAGGATCCCCGTCCCCGGCACGACCACGGCGTCGAGCCCGCCCACGACCCGCCAGGCGTACGGGACGTCCGCCAGCTTGGCCGCCGCGCGCCGCCAGCCGGTCCGCACGGCGTCCCGGTCGGAGGCCGCCTCGGCCAGGACCTCCCGCTCCGCCCGCACCCGGTCGGGCGCGTCGGTGAGGACCACGGGCTCGACGGCGGGCCCGCCGGACCGGCGCAGGAGGTCGAGCACGGCGTCGAGCGACGCCTCGTTGCCGAAGTTGCGGTACCCGAACTGGCCGAGGAGGCCGACCCGCAGCGGCCGGGCGCCGCCGCGGGACGTCGTGCGGCCCTCAGGTGGTCGCATGGACGCGCTCCAGCGCCACGGGCACCGCGAGCGCCGGCGCCGGCACGGCGCTCGGCGCGCGGTTCTCCCAGACCGCCCACGGCCGGTCGCCCGTCCTGTTCCGCTCCTCGAGCGCGGCGCGCTCCTTGAGCGTGTCCATCGGCGCCCAGAACCCCGAGTACGGGTGGACGCGGAACCTGCCGTCCCGCGCCGCGCGGACGCAGCCGTCCATGACGAGGTCGTCGCCCTCGTCCAGGTAGTCGAAGATCCCCTGGCGCAGGACGAAGTAGCCCCCGTTGATGCACATGCTCATGTCGGCCACGGGCTCGAGGTCGCGCATCCTCCCGTCGGGGTCGTAGCGCACCACGTGGAACGAGTCCTGGGGCGGCACTGCCATGAGGCTGCCGACCGCGTCGGTGCGCAGGAAGCCGTCGATGAAGTCGTTCATCGGGGCGTCCGTGAGCACGTCGCCGTAGTTGGCGAGGAAGACCTCGTCGTCCTCCAGGAACCCGCGCACGCGCCGCAGGCGCTCGCCGATCGCCGTGTCCATCCCCGTGTCGACGAACGTGATGCGCCACTCGCTGATGTCCGTCGACAGCAGCTCGACCTGCTCGCCGCCCTTGGTGAGGACGAAGTCGTTGGAGTGGGTCTCCGAGTAGTGGAGGAAGTAGTCCTTGACGGCGTTCGCGCCGTACCCCAGGCACAGGACGAACTCCGTGTGCCCGAAGTGCGCGTAGTACTTCATGATGTGCCACAGGACGGGGCGGGAGCCGATCGACGTCATCGGCTTGGGCAGCGACTCCGGGCCCGAGCGCATGCGCATGCCCAGACCGCCGCAGAAGAGCACGACCTTCATGACCCGACCTCCGTGGACTCTCGCCCGGCCCGTGCGCCGGCCTGTTCGCCTGTCTTCCCCTCGACGTCGTCGCCCGGCCCGTCCGGGAGCCGCCGCGGCGCCGCGTGCTCGCGCATCGCCGGTGCCACGGGCCGCCCGCGCAGCAGGCCGTCGGTGGTGCCGGCGTCGACCGCCCGCGCGTAGACGGTGAGCGCGCCGCGCACGGCCTCGACCGTCGCCGCGACGTCGGCGTCGGTGTGCGCGGCCGAGATGACGAACGACTGGGCCAGCACCCCGCGCCGGAGCAGCTCCTGCAGGAACAGCGTGCGGAACGCCTGCGACGGGTTGCCCTCGTGGTCGCGGGTGCCGAAGACGAGGCACGACGCGCGGCCCATCACCGTCACGCGCTCCGCCAGCCCGGCCTCGGCGGCGGCCGCCTCGACCCCGCGCCGCAGCTTCTCGCCCTGCGCCTCCATGACGCTGACGACGTCCCGCTCGGCGTACGCGTCGGCGACCGCGAGGTACGCCGCGAGCCCGGTGGTCTCGGCGCCGTGCGTGGTGGACAGCAGGAACGCGCGGGAGGCGTCGGTGTTGAGCCCGCCCACCTCCATCAGGTCCGCGCGGCCCGCGAGCGCCGACACCGAGAACCCGTTGCCGAGCGCCTTCCCCCACGTCGACAGGTCCGGGACGACGCCGTACACCGACTGCGCGCCGCCCGTGGCCCAGCGCATCCCGGTGATCATCTCGTCGAAGATCAGCACGAACCCGTCGCGGTCGGCCAGCTCGCGCAGGCCCTCGAGGAAGCCGGGCGCGGGCTCGGCCGTCGCCGTGGCCTGCTCGAGGATCAGCGCGGCGACGCGGCCGGGGTGCGCGTCCAGCACGGCGCGCACGGAGTCGAGGTCGTTGTAGCGGAACCCGACCGTGAGGTCGCGGTGCGGCTGCGGGATCCCCGCCGTCATCGCGGTGGTGGAGACGAACCAGTCGTCGGTGGAGAAGAACGGCTGGGTGCTGCAGACGGCGACCAGGTCGCGGCCCGTCGCCACCCGGGCGAGCTTGACCGCCGCGGTCGTGACGTCGGAGCCGTTCTTCGCGAACTTCACCATCTCGGCGCCGGCGACCTGGGCGCAGAACCGCTCGGCCGCGCGCAGCTCCCAGACCGTGGGCCGGGAGAAGTTGACGCCGTCGCGCGCGGCCCGCGCGACCGCGTCGACGACCGGCTCGTAGCCGTGCCCCAGCGTCACCGCGCGCAACCCCATGCCGTACTCGACGAGCCAGTTGCCGTCGACGTCCTGCACCCGGGCGCCTGCGCCCCGCACCAGCACGGGCGCCATGTTCTCGGGGTACTGGTCGGAGCCGCGGGCGTAGGTGTGCGCCCCGCCCGGCACCAGCTCGTGCAGGCGGCGCTGCGCCGCGGCGGACCGCGCGAAGCTCCGGGAGGCGTCGGGGAGCGTGGGCGCGTGCGACGTCGTCCCGCTCCTCGGGGTGCCTACGACCTGAGTCATCTCGCGCTCCTCGCCCTCGGGTGCCGGCCCGACCTGCTGGCCTCCGCCAGTCTGTGCAGCGCCGCGCGGAGGGGGGAAGACGACGCAGGCGAGTTCACCCGTCGGTACGCGCCCCACGGCCGTTTTTCATCCGCCCCGGCCGGTCCGCGGCGCGGCGGGCCGACCTACCGTGTGGCGCATGAAGATCATCGAGACATCCATCCCCGGGCTCGTCGTCTTCGAGCCCACGCCCCATCGAGACGAGCGCGGCTACTTCTCGCGCACGTACGACGTCGAGGTCGTGCGCGAGGCCGGCATCGACCCCTTCGGCTTCAAGCAGGAGAACCAGTCGCGCTCCTACCAGGGCGTCGTGCGCGGCCTGCACGGACGGGCGAACAAGGGCGAGGCCAAGCTGGTGCGCTGCGCGCACGGCGCGGTGCTCGACGTCGCCGTCGACGCCCGCCCCGACTCGCCGACCTTCGGCCAGATGGAGACCTTCCTCCTCGACGACCAGGTGTGCCGGCAGGTGTACATCCCGCGCGGGTTCCTGCACGGCTACCAGGCGCTCACGTCGATGACGGACTTCGTCTACCGCATGGACGACTTCTACGGCCCCGGCGAGGACGTGACGGTCAGCTTCGACGACCCCGACCTCGCCGTGCCGTGGCCCGCCCCGATCACGGTCGTCAGCGACCGCGACCGGCACGGGCTGTCGTGGGCGGAGTACAAGGCGTCCCTCGGCCGCTGACCCGCGGCGCCCGGCCCCGGCGGGGGCCCCCCCGGGGGGCCCCCCGGGGAGGCGCGGGGGCCGGCCCGGCCCACACCCCCGGGCGGGGGGGGCCGCCCCCCCCCCCCCCCCCCGGCGGGGGCCCCCGCCCCCCGCCCCGGGAGCTCCCCCCGGGCGCCGGGCAGCCGCAACGGCAGCCCCGCGGCGCCCCCCCCCCCCCCGGCGAGCCCGGCGCCGAGCAAGGGCGCCGCGCACC
>NZ_JBHVBO010000029.1:0-32952 GCF_042668085.1 Isoptericola sp. NPDC057391
ACTGCTGCCCGGGCCCGGCGGGGACCGCGACGGGGAGGGTGCTCGTCATGCGTCAGCTGCCACCGTTGAGCAGCGACGTCATCTCGTCGGCCGCCTTCGTGCTGGCCGTCGCGACGTCCTCGCTCCCGGAGAGGATCGACTGCATCATCGTGCTCGTCGTGAGCTTGGCCTGCACGGCCCCGAAGTTCGGCGACACCGGCACGGACGCGCCGCCCTCGACGAACTGCTTCGCGAACGGGGCCACGAGCGGGTC
Organism: Isoptericola sp. NPDC057391; assembly: GCF_042668085.1. Taxonomy (NCBI): domain Bacteria; kingdom Bacillati; phylum Actinomycetota; class Actinomycetes; order Micrococcales; family Promicromonosporaceae; genus Isoptericola; species Isoptericola sp. NPDC057391. Next base: position 254 of record NZ_JBHVBO010000029.1, read on the forward strand.
GGTGCTCTGCAGCGTCTCGTCCATGAGCGACTTCTGCCCCGGGAAGTAGCCGGCCTGCTCGCCCCACTTCGTGGCGAACTCACCGGTCGTCATGAGCTCGACGAACGCGAACGCCAGGTCCTTGTCCTCGGCCGTCTCGAACACGGACAGGTGCGAGCCGCCGAGCACCGACGGCGACATCCCGCCGTCCTTGCCGGGGATCGGGACGGCGGCGAACTTGCCGTCCATGTCCTTGTTCGCCTCGACGATGGCGCCCGGCGTCCAGGAGCCCATGACAGCCATGCCGACGTCGCCCTGGGCGAACGCGTCGAGCACGTCCGTCTCGCGCCAGGTGGTGGCGCCCGCCGACGAGTAGCCGTCCGCGGCGAGCCCGGTCCAGAAGCTCAGGCCCTCCTGCGCCTCGGGGCTGTCGAGCCCCGACGTCCAGGTCTCGCCGTCGAGCGTCGCGACCTCGCCGCCGGCGCCCCACACCCACGGGTACACCGTGAACTCGGCGTCGCCCGGCACCGCGATCGCGGTCTTGTCCGGGAACTTCGCCTTGATGGCCTGGGCCGCCGACTCGATCTCCGCCCAGGTCGTGGGCGGCTCGACGCCGGCCTGCTCGAAGATCTCCGTGTTGTACACGAGCGAGCGGACGCCGGCGTACCAGGGCATCCCGTACAGCTGCTCCTCGTAGGTGCCCGCCTCGACGAGGCCGTCCACCAGGTCGTCGCCCAGCCCGGCCTCCGCGACGTAGTCGTCGAGCGGCGCGAGCGCGCCGGCGTCGGCGAACTCCGGCGTCCAGGTCGTGCCCGTCTCCGCCACGTCGGGCGTGGTCTGGCCGGCGATCGAGGTGACGAAGCGGTCGTGCGCGTCCGCCCACTCGACGAACTCGACGTTCAGCTCCGCGCCCGTCTGCTCCTTGAACGCCGTGCCGACCTCCTCGAAGAAGGCGTCCGCGCTCGGGTTCGTGCCCTGCATGATCCAGACGTCGAGGGTCTTGCCCTCGCCGTCGACCGTCCCGTCCCCGCCGTCGCCCGAGCCTCCGCTGCCGCACGCGGCGACGCCGAGCGCCACCAGCGCCGCGGTGGCCACGGCCCCCACGTTCCTGCGGGTCCACATGTCTCGACGCATCGTCGTCGTCCTCCCCCGGCGGCCGCTGGGCCGCCCTCCGTGGTGCGCGGCGCCGCCGTTGTCGCGGTCGCGCGCCGTACTCGCGGTCATGTCCTGCCGACGTCCTCGTCGTCCGGCGTGACGTCGTCGTCTCGCTGTCCTGCCGATCGCTGTGCTGATCCCTGTGATCGCTGCCGTGCGGGCGACACCCCGGCCTGAAAGGAAGTTCCCGGGTGTCGCTTCCCGAGGAAGATAACTGACCGCACGCGGATAACGAAAGCCCCCGCACCAATTCGTGACGGGACGGTGACCTCGTCGGCGCGTCGCGGTGGGGCGGGGGCGGTGCGCGGGGTGCGCGCGGGCGGCTCAGGGCACCCGGTTGATCCAGGCAGGGTCGGCGAACTTCGTCCGGACCAGCTCCTCGGCGCGGTCCAGCTCCTCGGGCCGCAGCGCCGAGTCGACGGTCCGGTGGTGGGCCTTGAAGTGCGCCTCGAACGCGTCGACGATCTCGTCACGCGACATGCCGGTCTGCGACCGCAGGGGGTCGACCCGCTTGTTGGCGCTGGTGGTGCCCTTGTCGGAGAGCTTCTCGCGCCCGATGCGCAGCACCTCGAGCATCTTCGCGTTGTCGATGTCGTACGCCATCGTCATGTGGTGCAGGACGGCGCCGCCGGCCAGGCGCTTCTGCGCCGAGCCGGCGAGCTTGCCCGCGGGCGACGCGACGTCGTTCATGCCGGAGAAGTACGCCTCGACGCCGACGTCGTGCAGCGCGCCCAGCACCCACGAGTCGAGGAACGCGTACGACTGCTCGAACGACAGGCCGTCCACGAGCGACGCCGGCACCACCAGCGAGAACGTCACGCAGTTGCCGGCCTCCATGAACATGGCCCCGCCGCCGGAGATGCGGCGCACCACCGTGACGTCGTGCTCGCGCACGCCCGCCGGGTCCACCTCGTTGCGCAGCGACTGGAACGACCCGATGAAGACGGCGCGCTCGTTCCAGTCCCAGAACCGCAGCGTGGGGCCGCGGCGCCCCTCGGCCAGCTCCTCGGTGAGCACCTGGTCCAGGGCGGCGAGGGTCGCCGGGGGCAGCGGGCCGGGGCGCAGCACCCCGAAGGTGTGGTCGTCCCACGTGGTGGCCAGCCCGAGCGCGCGGCGCACCGCGACCGCGACCGCCCACGCGTCGAAGCCGACCATCGTCACGCTGCCCGCCACGCGACCGTCCTGCTCGGCGATCCGCAGCCCGTCGTCGACGGCGCGGGCGAGCTCGCTCGTGGACGTCTCGCGCGGCAGCCCGGCGAGGGCGGAGTCGATGACCTCGAGGGCGTCGTCCGGCTCGAGGAAGAAGTCGCCGCTGAGCCTGACGTCGGCGAGCAGCCCGTCGCGCACGTCGAGGTCGACCGTCACGAGCTTGCCACCGGGAACCTTGTACTCACCATGCACGTCCCCACGGTAGCCGCGCCGCGGCCGCGGCGGAGGCGGCGTCGGTCACACCCGGTCGCGCCGGGTCCACCCGGCCCGGCTGGGCGAGATTGTTTTTGTGAGGTGCCCAACCAGAGAAAATCGCTGCCACACTGGGTCCCGTGACCGGCCACGACGTCCCCCTCGCGCCCGAGCACGTCGTCGCCGTGGACGTCGGCGGCAGCGGCGCCCGCCTCGTGGCCGTGCCCGCGCACACCGCCGGCGGCCCCGGAGGCGCCGGCAGCAGCGACGACGCACCCGTCACGCTCACCGGCCGCCCCGTCCGCATCACCTCCGCCGGGAGCGACGCGGCCGACGTCGTGGCCGAGCTGGTGGGCGAGCTCGCCGGTCGCCGGCCCGGGCTGCGCGTCGCCGCGGCCGCCGTGTCCGTCACCGGGCTCCCCTCGCTCGTCCCCGACCCCGGCGCGCTGCACGACGCGCTGCGCGGTGCGGGCGCCCGGGCCACGGCCGTCGCCGCGGACGCGCTCGCCGCGCACCTCGGCGCCCTCGGCGGCCGCCCCGGTGCCGTGGCCGCCGTCGGCACCGGCGCCATCGTGCTCGCCACCGACCTGCGACGCCGGTGGCACCGCGCGGACGGTTGGGGGCACCTGCTCGGCGACCTCGGCTCCGGCTCGTGGATCGGCGCGCACGGCCTCCGGGCCGCCGTCGCCACCCACGACGGGCGGCCCGGGCCCGCCTCCCCCACGCTGCTCGCCGCCGCGCTCGAGCGCTTCGGCCCGGTGGAGGGCTGGCCCGCCGCCCTGTACGGGCGCCCCGACCGCGCGCAGGTCCTCGCGTCCTTCACCCCCGCCGTCGCCGACGCCGCCGGCGCGGGCGACCTCGTCGCGAACGGGATCCTGCACGACGCCGGGACGCACCTCGCGGAGAGCCTCGCCGCCGCGCTGCGCCCCGGGATCCCGCCGCTCGCGGCCGTCACGGGCGGCGTCCTGCAGATCGGCGCGCCCGTGACGACCCCCCTCAAGGCCCGGCTGTCCGCCCTGCGTCCCGACGTGCGGCTCGTCCCCGCCGACGGGAGCCCCCTCGACGGCGCGGTGCGCCTCGCCCGTTCCCTCGTCGACCCCCGCGACGGCGGGCTCGTGGAGCCCCACGACACCTGGCTCACCGTCCGTGCCACCGGTGCCACCACCCACCCGTCTCCGGCGCCCGCCGGGAAGGAGATCCGCGCATGAACGGTGACGTCCTCGTCCGGCTCCGCCAGGCCCTGCCCACGCTCCGCCCCGCGGAGGCGCGGATCGCCGCGGTCGTGCTCGACGACCCGCCCGGCGTCGTCGGCGCCACCATCACCGAACTCGCCGCGCGCGCGGGCACGTCGCAGGCGACGGTCGTCCGGTTCTGCCGCGCCGTCGGCTACGCCGGCTACCCCGAGTTCCGCATCGACCTCGCGCAGGCCACGAGCCGGCGCGCCGTCGAGCTGGAGCGCTCCGGCATCGCCGAGGGCGAGATCAACCGGACCGACACCGCCACCGACGTCGTGTCCAAGATCGCCTTCCACGAGGCCCGGACGATCGAGGAGACGGCGCGCATGCTCGACCTCGACGCCCTGGAGCACGCCGTCGAGGCGGTCGCCTCGGCCCCCCGCGTGGACGTCTACGGCGCCGGGTCGAGCGGCCTCACGGCGCAGGACCTCGGCCAGAAGCTCACCCGCATCGGCATCGCCTGCTTCGCCCCCGTGGACCTGCACGGCCAGCTCCAGTCGGCGGCCCTGCTGGGCGACGGGTGCGTGGCCGTCGCGGTCTCGCACACGGGCACCACGATCGAGACCGTGCAGGCGCTCACGCTCGCGCGCGACGCGGGGGCCATCACCGTGGCCGTCACGAACTTCCCGGCCTCGCCGCTGGCCGAGCTCGCCGACGTCGTCCTGGCGACGACGGCGCGCGAGACCCAGTTCCGCTCCGGCGCCATGTCGAGCCGCATCGCCCAGCTCGCGGTCGTCGACTTCCTCTTCGTCCGCGTGGCGCAGCGCCGCTACGACCGGACCACCGCCGCCCTCAAGGCGACCTACGAGGCCGTCCGGCCGCACCGCCTGACGAACGGCACCCGCAGCGCGCGCTGACGGCCCGGCGGCGTCAGCGCGGCTCGACGCCCGCGTGCACGAGGCCGTACACGTACGCGTCGATGAGCGCCTCCCACGCGGCCTCGATGACGTTCGGGCCGACGCCCACCGTGGACCACGAGTGCTGCCCGTCCGTGGTCTCGACCAGCACGCGGGTGGTGGCGTCGGTGCCCTGCTGGGCGTCGAGGATGCGCACCTTGAAGTCGATGAGCTCGAACTTCTCCATCTGCGGGTACACGCGCGTGAGCGCGCTGCGCAGCGCCTGGTCGAGCGCGTTCACGGGGCCGTTGCCCTCGCCGGTCGCGACGACGCGCTCGCCGCCGGCGTGCAGCTTCACCGTCGCCTCGGCGACGGCGTCGGCGTCCCGGCTCGCGGCGTCGTGACCCGGGTCGCGACCCGGCCCGCCGGCGACGGTCTCGACGATGGTCCGCCAGCTCTCGACCCGGAAGTACGTCTGCCGGGTGCCGGTGAGCTCCTCGCGCAGCAGCAGCTCGAAGGACGCGTCGGCGGCGTCGAAGGTGTACCCCTGCGCCTCGGCGTCCTTGACACGCGTCGTGACGCGGGTGAGCAGCTCGCCCTGTCCGCTGAGGTCATAGCCCAGCTCGCGGCCCTTGAGCTCGATCGACGCCCGCCCGGCCATGTCGGACACGAGCATGCGCATGTCGTTGCCCACGGCGGTGGGGTCGATGTGCTGGTACAGGTCCGGGTCGACCTTGATCGCGCTGGCGTGCAGGCCCGCCTTGTGGGCGAAGGCGCTCGCCCCCACATACGGCTGGCGCGCGTACGGGGAGATGTTGGTGATCTCCGCGACGGCGTGCGCGATGCGCGTCGCCTCCTCGAGGCCCCCGCCGGCGAGGGTCCGCAGGCCGTGCTTGAGCTCGAGGTTCGCGACGACGGTCACGAGGTCCACGTTGCCCGTGCGCTCGCCGTAGCCGTTCACGGTGCCCTGCACGTGCCACGCCCCGGCGGCCACGGCGGCCAGCGTGTTCGCGACGGCGCAGCCCGAGTCGTTGTGGGCGTGCATGCCGAGCAGGCGGTCCCCCGCGACGGCGTCGCGCCCGTGCGGCAGCCCCAGCGACTCGCGCACCTCGGTCACGACGTCGGTCACCCAGTGCGGCAGCATCCCGCCGTTCGTGTCGCACAGCGTGACCACCTCGGCGCCGGCCTCGAACGCCGCCTCCGCCGCGGCGCGGGACCACACCGGGTCGAACCGGTAGCCGTCGAAGAAGTGCTCGGCGTCCACCACGACGCGGCGCCCCTCGCCCACGAGGAACGCCACCGTGTCCGCGATCATCGCGAGGCCCTCGTCGGGGGTGGTGCGCAGCGCGCGCTCCACGTGCCGCACGTCCGACTTGGCCACCAGCGTCACGACCGGCGCCTCGGAGTCGAGCAGGGCGCGCACCTGCGGGTCGTCCCACGCGCGGGTGCCCGCCTTGCGGGTGGCCCCGAACGCCGCGAGCACCGCGTTCCTCAGCTCCAGCTCTTTCGCCGCCCGCCGGAAGAACTCGGTGTCCTTCGGCACGGCGCCGGGCCAGCCGCCCTCGACGAAGCCGACCCCCAGCTCGTCCAGCAGCGGCGCGATGGCCAGCTTGTCCGCCACCGAGAGGTTCATGCCCTCCTGCTGCGCGCCGTCGCGCAGGGTGGTGTCGTACACGTGGAACGGGGTGGCGGTCATGCGGGACTCCCCAGGTCAAGAAGCTGAGCGTGCTGGTCAACAAAAAAGACCCCCCGGGGTACGGAAGGTCTGCGCGTCCGGCGGGTGGCCGGACGCGCTACAGAATGATGAGCGAGCGACGCTGGTGCGCGAGGCGTGTCATGGGCCACATGGTGCCACACCCTCGCGCGGGCCGGACAGGGCGTCCACGGCGTGGCACCGGACGCCCTCGCCCGTGCGACCGGCCCCGGGGTGTGGTCGGCTGGCACCGACACCCGAGGTCAGGAGGCAGCACCGATGACCGACGCGCGACCGGGCGGCCCGACCGTCCCGAGGACGCCGACACCCGGCGTCCCGCCGGGCGGCGTCACCCCGCCCCCGTCCGTGGTACCCACCGCGGAGCCCGCCGACGCCTGGGACGCCCCGGCGCCGACGTCGCGCGGCCTGCTGGAGCTGGACCGCGGCCGCTACTGGTCCGGAGCGGCCGTGACCGTCGTGGTCTGCGCCGTGCTGGGGCTCGCCGCGTCGGTGGTCTTCGACAGCGCGTTCGACGTCGGCCTGCTCGGTCCCTCCCGCCTCGTGCCCGACGCCCCCGGGCTCGCCTGGGCGCTCACCGGTGCCCTGTTCGCCCTGCTCGCGGCCGTGGTGCTCCAGCTGCTCGTGCGGGTCGTGCCGCGGCCGCGGATGTTCTTCGGCTGGCTGGTCGCGCTGGTCACCGTGATCCTCGCGGCCCTGGCGTTCACGGGCCCGGGCGACGCCGCGTCGGCCGTCGTGACCGCCCTCGTGTGGATCGTGGTCGGGGTCGCCGTCTCGGCGATGCTCAACGGCGTGCTCGGCCGGACTCTCGTGCGGCCGGCTCGGCCGCCCAGGTGACCTCCCGCTCGGGCGCGTCGGGGGCGGCGAGGTCGAGCAGCGAGGCGGCCTCCTCCTCCAGCTCGGACCGGTGGCGCGCCCAGGCGTCGCCGGTGAAGGGCTCGAGGTGCACGGTGGCGCGGCGGGCGTCGACGTCCAGGGTCCACGTCCCGGCCACCCGGCCGCCCGCCCAGAGGGTGGGGAGCACGTCGGCGTTGCGCCGGTAGACGAGTCCCGCGTGCTCGGGGTCGACGATCCTGGAGCGCTCGTCCAGCGCCACCAGCAGCTGGTCCCAGCGCGGCAGGAGCCGGACCGGCGCCGGCGCGTCGGCGGGGGCGAGGTCCGCGTCGGCCAGGTCGACGAGCTCGCGCCCGTCGGGCGCGACGTACGCCCGCAGCTCCAGCAGCGCGAGCGCCCGCTTGAGGGCGCCGACGCCGCGGATCCCGACGCCGCGGGCGACGTCGCGCGCGGACGCCGGCCCGAAGGCCCGCAGGTACCGCTCGACGGCACCGGCGCGCGCCTCGTCCGGGGGCAGCGCGGGCAGCGGGTGCGGCACGCGGTCGGCGAGCCAGCGCGCGCCGTCCTGGTAGCGCGCCGCGACGTGGGAGCCCCACAGCCCGCTCGGCGGCACGTGCACGAGCCCGCCGCCCGCGCTCGCGAGCCGCCACCACGCGCGGCTCACGCCCCCGGGGATCGCCGCGGCGGCGTCGACGCCGGGGTACTGCTCGGCGGCGAACGCCTCCACCTCGTCGAGCGTGCGCGGCTCGGCGCAGTACGCACGCACGGCGGCGTTGAGGCCCACGAGGTCGACCCCCGCTCGCCGCGCGCTCGCGCGCCAGGCCGCCAGCCGCTGCTCGGCCGAGACGGCGTCGAGCAGCGGCCAGTCGGCGCTGGGCACCACGTGCAGCGTGGACCGCATGACCGTCGCCTTCACGACCTCGCCGCCGGTGAGGGCCTCCTCGAGCGCTCCGATCGTCGGCCCGGACCGCCGCGCCCACAGCGCGACGTACGGCATGTCGGCGTGCTGCGCCTGCAGGCCGCCCACCCGCCCGACGACGGCGGGGACGTCGTCGTCGGAGCGGGCGAGCAGCTGCTGGCGCGCGAGCGTGGTCCGGTTGAGCTCGTCGGCCGTGATCGGGGTGACCATCTGGCGTCCGGCCCTCCTCCCGGGCGAAAGTCAGGCGACGGTCGGGCGTGTCGTCAGGCGAGCCGGCGCATCCAGCCGTGCCGGTCCGCCGCCCGCCCGTACTGGATGTCGGTGAGCTCGTCGCGGATCGCCATGGTGAGCTCGCCCGGCTCCCCGCCCGAGACCTGCAGGTCGAACTCGTCGCCCGCGAGCCGGCCGACCGGGGTGATGACCGCCGCCGTGCCGCACGCGAAGATCTCGCGCACGGTGCCGTCCTGGAGCCCGGCGACGACCTCGGCGAGCGGGACTCGACGCTCCACGGCCTCGTGCCCGCGGTCCGCGGCGAGCTGCAGGATGGACGAGCGCGTGACGCCCTCGAGGAACGAGCCGGTGAGCTCCGGGGTGTGCACCGAGCCGTCCGCCATGACGACGAACACGTTCATGCCGCCGAGCTCCTCGAGCGCCGAGTTGGTCGTCGCGTCGAGGTAGCAGACCTGGTCGAAGCCCTTCTCGGCGGCGAGCTGCTGCGGCAGCAGGCTCGCCGCGTAGTTGCCGCCGTACTTCGCGTCGCCCGTGCCGCCCGGCCCGGAGCGGTGGTAGTGCGTGTCGATCCAGATCGACACCGGCTTCACGCCGCCGGCGAAGTACGGGCCGACCGGCGAGGCGATGACGAGGTACTCGGCCTCGTTCGTGGGGCGCACCCCGAGGAACGGCTCCGACGCGAAGGTGAAGGGCCGCAGGTAGAGGCTGAAGTCCTCGCCGGACGGCACCCAGTCGATGTCGGTGCGCACCAGCGCCGCGATGGAGCCGATGAAGTCGTCCACCGACAGCGCGGGCAGCGCCAGCCGGTGCGCCGAGCGCGCGAAGCGTGCCGCGTTGGCGTCCGGGCGGAACGTCCACACGGAGCCGTCCGCGTGGCGGTACGCCTTCATCCCCTCGAAGATCTCCTGCGCGTAGTGCAGGACGGCGGTCGCGGGGTCGAGCTGCAACGGCCCGTACTTCTCGACGCGGCGGTCGAGCCAGCCGTCGCCCTGGCGCCAGCTGATGCGCGCCATGTGGTCCGTGAACACGGTGCCGAATTTGGGCGACTGCAGCGCGGCCTCGCGCTCGGCGTCCGGGGTGGGGGCGTCCGTGGCTCGCACGTCGAACAGGGCGACGAGGTCCTCGAGCTCGGCCGGGAGGATGCCCGGCGCGCCGCTGCTCGACGCGGTGCTCGCCGCGGTGCTCGAGGCGGACGGAGAGGTGCTGGATGTGGTCATGATCGGGGGCCTTTCACCGGGTGACCCCTGTAGTTTTCCACGACCGTGCACCTCGTGGGCACCGGCGTCGCTCCGACCACAGCGGTCACCCGGACAGAGATGGATGTCGGGTGATCGACAGGGGGAGACGGCCGGGGCGGGCGGTGGCTCGGACGACACGTCCGACGGCGCGGCGCGCGGGTGGCGCCGCGCCGTCCGGTGAGGCGGCGGGGCCGCCGTCAGCCGTTGACGCGTGCGGCGAGGTCGCGCCCGACCTCGGCCGTCGTGCGTACTCGGTCGCCGCGCTCCACGAGGTCGCCGGCGACGGCCGCCTCCACGCGCCTGCTCTCCTCGGTGAGGCCGAGGTGGTCGAGCAGCAGGGAGACCGACAGGACCGTGGCGGTCGGGTCGGCCTTGCCCTGGCCGGCGATGTCCGGCGCGGAACCGTGCACCGGCTCGAACATGGACGGCGCGGTGCGGTCGGGGTTGATGTTCGCCGACGCGGCGAGGCCGATGCCGCCCGTGATGGCGGCGGCCTGGTCCGTGAGGATGTCGCCGAACAGGTTGTCCGTGACGATCACGTCGAACCGCGACGGGTTCGTCGTGAGGAAGATCGTGGCGGCGTCCACGTGCAGGTAGTCCGTGGTGACGTCGGGGAACTCGGCGTTGACGGCCTCGACCGTGCGGCGCCACAGGTGACCGGCGTGCACCAGCACGTTGTGCTTGTGCACCAGCGTGAGGTGCTTGCGCGGCCGGGCCTGGGCGCGAGCGAAGGCGTCGCGCACGACGCGCTCGACGCCGAACGCGGTGTTGACCGACACCTCGGTCGCGATCTCGTGCGGGGTGCCGACGCGCAGCGCGCCGCCGTTGCCGACATACGGGCCCTCGGTGCCCTCGCGCACGACGACGAAGTCGACGTCGCCGGGGTTCGCCAGCGGGCTGGTCACGCCGGGGTACAGCTTGCCGGGGCGCAGGTTGACGTAGTGGTCCAGCGAGAAGCGGAGCTTGAGCAGCAGGCCGCGCTCGAGCACGCCCGACGGCACGCTCGGGTCGCCGATCGCGCCCAGGAGGATCGCGTCGTGCCGCTTGATGGCCTCGAGGTCGCCGTCGGTGAGCGTCTCGCCCGTGGCGTGCCAGCGGCGCGCGCCCAGGTCGAACTCGGTGGTGGAGATCTTGACGTCCGATCCGGCCACGGCCGCCTCGAGGACCGCCAGGCCCTGCTCCACGACTTCCGTGCCGATACCGTCGCCGGCCACCACTGCCAGGTCGATGCTCCGCGTCATGGCCCGAGCCTATGCCCGGCGAATCATGATGCGGACACGGATCTCATTTTTTGGACATGCGCGGTCGTGACCTCGCAGGTCGCGGACCCGCATGGTGAGGTCACGCACGGTAGAGCACCTTGAACCGCTCGCAGACCACCGGCATCGACGGGTCGAACTCGCGGCCGATCTGCGCGAGCGTGCGCCGCCAGTAGCGCTCGTGCTCCTCGCGCCAGGACTCGAGAGTGCGGTCGCCCTCCCCCTCGGCGGCGGCGTGCTCGGCCGTGACCTCGTCGAACGGGACGGTCTCGACCTCGGTCGTCCGGATGAGGAGACGCGGGGCGCCCGCGCCGTCGAGCACGATCGACAGGTCGCCCTTGCGGGGCAGTGGCTCGTCGGCGGCCTCGTACTCCCAGACCGCGGCGGCGGTGCCGGTCTTCACGCCGTCCAGGACCAGGCCCAGCAGCTCGTCGGCCAGCTCGGGCGAGTCCCCGAACGACCACGCCGGCGGCGGCACCACGTTCTCGGAGCGCTCACCCACCGCTCCTCCGTGGCTGGTGCGGCCGGCGCTCGGGCGCGCGACGTCCCAGAACTCGGTGATGCTGTCGGCCTGCTCGGAGTCCAGCCCAGGGGTCACGTCGTCGCTCATACCCCCCATCCTGCCAGGATGACCAGCATGGACACCCGCGTCGCCGCCTACGCCCTCGTCGTCGAGGGCGACCGCATCCTGCTCCCCCACTGGGCCAGCGACGCCGGGTCGGGCTGGACGATGCCCGGGGGCGGCATCGAACCCGGCGAGCACCCCGAGGACGCGGCCGTCCGCGAGGTGCGGGAGGAGACGGGCTACCACGTCGAGCTCGACGGCCTGCTGGGCGTCGACAGCATCGTGATCCCGCCCGAGGGCCGCGGCGTCGTCGACGGCACCGACCACACGGTGGCGCTGCAGGGCATCCGCATCGTCTACCGCGCGCACGTCGTCGGCGGCGAGCTCGCGAGGGAGGCCGACGGCAGCACCGACGACGTCGCCTGGCACCGGCTGGCCGACATCGACGCCCTCCACCGGGTGGAGCTGGTCGACATCGTCCGTCGCTGGGCGGGGCTGCTCGACTGACAGGCAGTGGCGCCGCTCGAACTACCTCGGCGGCGCTCGAACTACCTCGGCCCAGCCCGAACTACCTCGGCACGCGGAGCGTCGCCCCCGGACGCACGTGCGGCCGCCGCCCCCGGGTGGGGGACGACGGCCGCGCGCGTCGCTGCTGACGGTGTGGGTCAGCGAGCGGCGCTGCCCTCCGTGTAGTCGGAGTCAGCGGGCTTGATCCACGAGAACATCTTCCGCAGCTCGCGGCCGGTGGTCTCGATCGGGTGTGCCTCGCCCTTCTCGCGCAGCGCGGTGAACTCCGGCGCGCCGGCGTCCTGGTCCGCGATGAAGCGCTCGGCGAAGGCGCCGTTCTGGATGTCCGCGAGGACGGCCTTCATGTTCTCCTTGACGCGCGGGTCGATGACGCGCGGGCCGGAGACGTAGTCGCCGTACTCGGCCGTGTCGGAGACCGACCAGCGCTGCTTGGCGATGCCGCCCTCGACCATCAGGTCGACGATCAGCTTGAGCTCGTGCAGCACCTCGAAGTACGCGACCTCGGGCTGGTAGCCCGCCTCGGTCAGCGTCTCGAAGCCGTACTGGACCAGCTGCGAGGCGCCGCCGCACAGCACGGCCTGCTCGCCGAACAGGTCGGTCTCGGTCTCCTCGGTGAAGGTGGTCTTGATGCCGCCGGCGCGCAGGCCGCCGATGCCCTTCGCGTAGGACAGGGCGAGCTCCCAGGCGGCGCCCGACGCGTCCTGCTCGACGGCGACGATCACCGGCACGCCGCGGCCGTCGACGTACTCGCGGCGCACGAGGTGACCCGGGCCCTTGGGGGCGACCATGAGCACGTCGTGGCCGGCCTCGGGCTTGATGTAGCCGAAGCGGATGTTGAAGCCGTGCCCGAAGACGAGCGCCGCGCCCTCGTTGAGGTTCGGGGCGATCTCGTCGCGGTACACGTGCCGCTGCACCTGGTCCGGCGCGAGGATGACGACGACGTCCGCCTCCTTGACGGCGTCGGCGACGGTGAGCACGCGCAGGCCCTCGTCCTCGGCCTTCTTCGCGGAGCCGGAGCCCTCGCGCAGACCGACGCGGACGTCGACGCCCGAGTCGCGCAGGTTCAGCGCGTGCGCGTGGCCCTGGCTGCCGTAGCCGATGACCGCGACCTTGCGCTGCTGGATGATGGACAGGTCGGCGTCGTCGTCGTAGAACAGCTCAGCCACGGTGATGCTCCTCGGTTCTCGGTACTGCGTTCGTCACTACAGGTCGGTATGTGGTCACCCGCGGGGATGACGGTACGCGCTCGGCGTCAGGCCGTGCGCACGCGCTCCAGCGCTCGGTCGGTGATGGACCGCGAGCCGCGGCCCACCGCGAGCGTGCCGGACTTCACGATCTCGCGGACGCCGTACGGCTCGAGCGCGCTGAGCAGCGCGGACAGCTTGGCGGCGGTGCCGGTCGCCTCGATGACGACCGTGTCGGGCACGACGTCCACCACGTGGGCGCGGAAGAGGTCGACGACCTCGAGCACCCCCGCGCGGGTGGCCTGGTCGGCCCGCACCTTGACGAGCAGGAGCTCGCGCTGCACGGACGACTCGGGGTCGAGCTCGACGATCTTGATGACGTTGATCAGCTTGTTCAGCTGCTTCGTCACGTGCTCGAGCGGGTGCTCCTCGACGTCGACCACCACGGTGATGCGCGAGATCTCCTCGTGCTCCGTGGGCCCGACGGCCAGGGAGTGGATGTTGAAGGCCCGGCGCGCGAACAGCGCGGTGACGCGGGTGAGGACGCCGGGCTTGTTCTCGACCAGCACGGACAGGGTGTGACGCGACATGGGTGGCTCCGTCTCTGCTCGTCGGCCGGTCAGTCTTCGCGGTCCCACGCGGGCGAGATGCCGCGCGCGTACTGGATGTCGTCGTTGGGCACCCCGGCGGCGACCATCGGCCACACCATGGCGTCGCGCGAAACCTGGAAGTCGATGACCACGGGGCGGTCGTCGATCTCCTGCGCCCGCTTGATCGCGGCGTCGACCTCGTCCTCGCGCTCCACGCGGATGCCCTCGCAGCCGTACGCGTCCGCGAGCTTCACGAAGTCAGGGATGCGCGCCGTGCCGTGCCCGGTGTGCAGGTCGGTGTTCGAGTAGCGCTCCTCGTAAAAGAGCGTCTGCCACTGCCGCACCATGCCGAGCGAGCTGTTGTTGATCAGCGCCACCTTGATGGGGATGTCGTTGATCGCGCAGGTCGCGAGCTCCTGGTTGGTCATCTGGAAGCAGCCGTCGCCGTCGATGGCCCACACCTCGCGGTCGGGCTCGCCCACCTTGGCGCCCATCGCGGCCGGGACCGCGAAGCCCATCGTGCCGAGGCCCGCGGAGTTCAGCCAGGTGCGCGGGTGCTCGTAGCGGATGAACTGCGCCGCCCACATCTGGTGCTGCCCCACGCCCGCGGCGTAGATCGCCTCCGGGCCGGCCAGCTCGCCCAGACGGGAGATCACGTGCTGCGGCGACAGGTGGCCGTCGTCCGTGGGCGAGTAGCCCAGCGGGTAGGTCTCGCGCCACGTGTCGAGCTGGTGCCACCAGGCCGCCAGGTCGGGCCTGCCCACCTTGGCGTGCTCGGCCTCGAGGGCCGGCACCAGGTCCGCGATGACCTCGCGCAGGTCGCCGACGATCGGCACGTCCACCGGGCGGTTCTTGCCGATCTCCGCGGGGTCGATGTCGGCGTGCACGACGGCGGCGTGCGGCGCGAAGCTCGACAGCCGGCCGGTGACGCGGTCGTCGAAGCGGGCACCGAGGGCCACCACCAGGTCGGCCTTCTGCAGCGCCGCCACGGCGGGGACGGTGCCGTGCATCCCCGGCATGCCCAGGTGCTGCGGGTGGCTGTCCGGCACCGCGCCGCGGGCGGTGAGGGTCGTGACAACGGCGGCACCCGAGGTGTCGACCAGCCGGCGCAGCGCGTCCGAGGCACCGGAACGGATCACGCCGCCGCCCACGTACAGCACCGGGCGGCGGGCGGTGGCGAGCAGCTTCGCGGCCTCGCGGATCTGCTTGGCGTGCGGCTTCGTCACGGGGTGGTAGCCGGGCAGCGACAGCTCCTGCGGCCAGGAGAAAGTGGTCGAGGCGGTCATCGCGGACTTGGCGATGTCCACCAGCACCGGGCCGGGCCGCCCCGTCGACGCGATGTGGAACGCCTCGGCGATCGTGCGCGGGATCTCCGCCGCGTCCGTGACCAGGTAGGAGTGCTTGGTGATCGGCATCGTGATGCCGACGATGTCCGCCTCCTGGAACCCGTCGGTGCCGATCAGGGACTGCGCCACCTGGCCGGTGATCGCGACCAGCGGGACGGAGTCCATGTGCGCGTCGGCGATGGGCGTCACCAGGTTCGTCGCACCGGGGCCCGAGGTCGCCATCGTCACGCCGACCTTGCCGGTCGCGTGGGCGTAGCCCTGGGCCGCGTGCCCACCGCCCTGCTCGTGCCGCACCAGGACGTGCCGGATCTGCTTGGAGTCCATGAGCGGGTCGTAGAGCGGAAGGATCGCGCCCCCCGGGATGCCGAAGACGTTCTCGACGCCGACCGACTCGAGCGAGCGGACGATCGACTCGGCGCCGGTGACCTCCTCACCGGACACGGTTCGGCCGGCGGCACCGTCACTGCGCGACGCGGTGCGGGCGGCCACCTGGGCGGGGGTCGGGTTCGGCTGGACCATCGGTCTCTCCTGCCGGTCGGTCTTGCGGGCGAAGGGTCTGGCGAGGGGTGTCGCTGCAATGAAAAACCCCCCGGTCCCGGGATGACGGGACTGACGAGGGGTGAGCGCGCTGACGAAGCCTGGGTGCGTGGGCTAGTCGGCGCGCCCGGGAAGAAGTACTACGAGGATCGTCTGCACGGATCGAACGTTACGCCCGCGACTCGCCGATGTCACGTCGTGAGCCCGGTGTCCCATCATGCGGACAGCATGCGGGGCACCGGGCCCACGACCTGCGGGGCGACGGCCGCGATCAGCTCACGTCGCGACGCCGGAAGACGAGCACCGCGAGCAGCGTGACGACGACGGCGAGCGCCGCCACGGTCAGCCCGCCCTGCGCGGTCGTCACGACGTGGTCCACGGGGACGCACTCGAAGACGCCGCCGGCGTCCGGCGTGCACCGCTCCGTCGTGAACACGGTGCCGCCCTGCAACCAGGCCGAGAGCGCCGTCGTCGGCAGCCAGCGCTGCGCGTCCCCCAGACCGAACCCGAAGGCGAGGCAGCCCCAGGCGACCACGCCGACCAGGACGACGGCGGCCGCGGCGTGCTTGAGGAGCGTGCCGAGCGCCACGCCGAGTGCCGCGAGCACCGCTCCGGCGGCGACGAGCCGCCCGGTGAACGCCGCGACCTCGAGCCAGACGGCGCCCGTGAGGTCGCCGAGCGTGCCGTACGAGGCGTACACCGCGTACGACGCGCCGACCAGGAGCGCGAAGCCGACCAGCACCAGCGGGACCGTGCCGAGCGCGACGGCCACCGCCTTCGACCAGTACACGCGCTGGCGGCGCGGCTCGAACGTCAGCCACATGCCGAGCGAACCGCTGTTGATCTCGGCGGTCACGAAGCTCACGCCGACGACGAGCACGACGAGCAGCAGCAGGATCGCGAGGTCGTCGAGCGACGCCAGGCCCGACCACCCGTTCCACACCGAGGAACGGATCTCCGCCACCGCGGCCGCGGTGGCTGCGTCGTCCGTGGCGGGGTCCTCGGCCCCGAACATCGCCTCCTGCTGGGCCGCGTCGGGGACGAACGTCTGCGTGGGCGGCAGGTACCAGTCCAGCCGGGGGGCCATCTGGTCACAGCCCCACTCCGCCGCGGTCATGTCCTGCTCCTCGGCCTCGGCCTCGCAGTCCGCGACCTGCTGCGCCCCGTCCTTCTCCCACGCCTCCTGGTCGGACGCGAACATGCGCTCGGCATCCGCGACCTCCTGGTCGCTCGGCGGGGGCGCCGACAGGTACGTCGCGACGCCGCTCAGCGCGA
The DNA here is from genome assembly GCF_042668085.1 of Isoptericola sp. NPDC057391. Classification (NCBI taxonomy): domain Bacteria; kingdom Bacillati; phylum Actinomycetota; class Actinomycetes; order Micrococcales; family Promicromonosporaceae; genus Isoptericola; species Isoptericola sp. NPDC057391. The sequence continues at coordinate 17,077 of NZ_JBHVBO010000029.1, forward strand.
CGAGCGCGAGCAGACCCACGCACGCCCAGCGTGTGACCTGACGCGCCCACAACCGGCGCAGCTCGACCCGCAGCAGGCGGCTCATGCGTCCACCCCCGTCCCCGCGCCGGCGCTCGCCGCCGTCGCCGCGGGGCCACCTCCACCGCCGGGGACCTCCCCCGCCGTGAGGCCGAGGAACACCGACTCGAGGTCGGCCTGGAGCGGCGTGAGCTCGCGCACCCACACGCCGCGCTCGCCGAGGGCGCGGTTGACGGCCGCGGGGTCGGCGGCGCCGTCGACCAGGAGCGCGTCGTGCTCGCGCCGCACGAGCAGCCCGCTGGTCTCGAGGACGCTGGTCGCGATGGTGAGGTCCGTGGGCGCGACGCGCAGCCGGACCGACCCGGTCGCGGAGCCGGCACCGATGAGGTCGGCCACGCGTCCCGCGGCGACGAGGCGGCCGCGGGCCACGATCGAGACCGTGTCGGCGATCTGCTCGACCTCGGCCAGGATGTGGCTCGAGACCAGCACCGTCTTGCCCTGGTCGGCGAGGCCGCGCATCGTCTGCCGGATCTCGCGGATCCCGGCGGGGTCGAGGCCGTTCGTCGGCTCGTCGAAGATCAGCAGGTCGGGATCCTTGAGCAGCGTCGCCGCGATCGCCAGGCGCTGCTTCATGCCGAGCGAGTAGCCCTTGTACTTGTCCTTGGCCCGCCCGGTGAGCCCGACCTCGTCGATGACGGCGTCCACGCGGCCCGCGGGCGCGCCGATCGCGTCGGCGAGCAGGCGCAGGTTGCGGCGGGCGCTGAACGCCGGGAAGAACTTCGGGCTCTCGACGATGGCGCCGACGCGGCCCACCACCTCGGGCAGCCGCTTCGGCACCTCGTGCCCGAAGATCGTCGCGGTCCCGCGGTCGGGCCGGACCAGGCCCAGGAGCATGCGGATCGTCGTCGTCTTCCCCGATCCGTTGGGCCCCAGGAACCCGTGCACACCCCCCACCGGCACCTGCAGGTCGAGGCCCTCGACCCCGACCGACCTCCCTCGCACGCTCCGGTACGTCTTGCGGAGCCCTCGCGTCTCGATCGCGAGCCCTCCACCGTCTCGGCCACCGTCCAGCACGGCCACCGCCACCTCCTCGTGGCCGCGGCGCGGCCTGTCGGTCGCGCCCGTCGGACGACGGCGCTGCCAGGGAGAATAGAGCAGCCTTGACGGTGAGGAAAGGTCCCCGCTACCCGGGATTGACCGTGTCGGGGAAGCTCACCCGCCCGGCTCGATCCCCCGGCGTTCGGCGCGCCCCGGGATCACGGCGATGTCCACCTCGTTGCCCTCGGGGTCCGCGACCGTGCGCCAGAAGGGCGCCTCCGCCTCGCGCACGACCGTGCCGCCGGCGGCGACGGCCGCGGCCACGCGCGCGCCGGCGACGTCGGCGGGCACCATGACGTCCACGTGGACCCGGTTGCGCTGCTCGCGCGGCTCGGCCATCTGCTGCAGGAAGACCGAGGGACCGCGCAGCAGCGGGTCGTACAGGACCGTCGTGCCGCGCTCGGCGTACCCGAGCGCCGCCGCCCAGAAGCGGCGCACCGCGTCGACGTCGAGCGCGTCGAACGTGAGCTGCACGTCGCGCAGGACGGCGGGCTCGGCGCGCAGCCCGAGGTCGCGCGCGGCGGCCTGCGCCCGCTGCGCCACCCCGAGCCGGGCCGGGTCGATCCAGCCGTCCTCGGGCGGCCCGACCCGCAGCGTGACGCCGGAGGGCCGCAGGTCGGCGTACAGCGGCACGCCGGCCTCCTCGGCGGCGCGGGCCGCCCGGGCGACCAGCTCGACGCCCGCGTCGAAGCCGCCGGTCGCGTAGTAGGCGCTCGCGCCCTGGAGCACCCGCCAGTCCTCCACCCCGCCCGCCGCCCGGAACTCCGCGGGCGTGAGCAGGCCGTCGGGCAGGTCCTCCTCGAACCCCTCCCAGGCGATGACGTCCGCCTCGTTCCCCTCCGCGTCCGCGAGCGTCCACCAGTGCGGCACGAACTCCTCGGTCGTGACGCGCCCGCCGGCCGCGAGCGCCGCGTCGACGCGCGTCTGTCGCACGTCGTCGGGCACGAAGACGTCGAGGTGGAGACGGCCCCGCAGGGGGCGCGGCTCGTCCATGGCCTGGAACCAGATCCCCGGCCACCGCCGGTGCGGGTCGCGGAGGTCCTCCCCGGTACGGGTGTGCCCGAGGACCACGCCCCAGAACGGCATGACCTGCTCGCGGTCGGCGGCGTCGACGGTCAGCTCCACCTCCTGGACGCCCGCGGGGTCGGCGGCGAGCCCGAGATCCGCCGCCGCGGCCGAGACCTCCCGAGCCAGGGCGACGTCGCGCCGGCTCAGGCCGTCGACGTCGTGGGTCCGCACGCGCACGACGACGCCGCCGGGCCGCAGGTCGACGTCCGGGTGGTGGCCCGCGGCGTCGGCGAGCACGCGGACGCGCTCGAGGAGGACGGCGCCCTCGCCGCGCTCGCGGGTACGGAACAGGGCGCTCGCGCCGGTGCCGAGCGCGCGCCAGTCCTCGGTCCCGTCGGCGGCCTCGAACCCGGCCGCGGTGATCTCGTCGGGCATGCCCCTCCCCCGTCCGTCGCCGTCCCGGGCTCCTGCCCCGGTCCACCCTGCCCCGCCGTCGCGAGTCTCGCGCGGCGGCGGGCGGCGTCGAACGGTCCCCGCCCTGACTCCTCGGGTCAGGCGCGGCGGGCCGGCGACCAGCAGCGTGCCGTGGCGCCGACGCCGTTCCAGGCGACCACGGTCACGACGAGGACGAGGATCGCGGCGGCCGCCTCCTCCCCCACCTCGGCCACGAGGCCCTCGACCACGGCGGCCGGCACCTCGGCCGCCGAGAGGCGGACGACCGCCTCGGCGAGCTCGAGCGCGGCGCGCTCGGCGGCGGTGAAGAAGCTCGACTCGCGCCACACGGGCAGAGCCAGCAGCCGCTGCTGGTCGACACCGTGCTCGGCGGCCGCACGGGAGTGCATGTCGACGCAGTACGCGCAGCCGTTGAGCTGGGAGGCGCGGAGCCGGACGAGCTCGCGCACGGAGGGATCCACGCCCGCCCGGTCCGCGTCCGCGGCGGCCGCCGCGTCGAGGCGGCCCATCGCGGCGGAGAACCCGGGGGCGAGGCGGTCCACGTCGAGGCGCCGCGGGACGCGGACGAACGAGGGACGGGATGCGGTGTCGGCGGTCGTCGTGCCGGTGGTCGTCGTGCCGGTGGTCGTCGTGTCGGTAGTCATGACGTCGACGCTACGAGCAGATGGACCAGGACTACAGTGCAATCTCGTGGCAGATTTCTGGTCCATTTCCCCGGAGGCGCCGGCGACAGGGGGCCTCGACCTGCACCTCGCGCTCGGTGCACCGCGCCCCGGCCGCGGCCTGGAGGGCGCGCTGCGGGACGCCGTGACGAGCGGCCGGCTCGCGCCGGGCGCCCGGTTGCCCTCGTCGCGGGCGCTCGCGGCCGACCTCGGCGTCGCGCGCGGCACCGTCGCCGCGGTGTACGCCCAGCTCGCCGCGGAGGGGTGGCTCGACTCCCGGGTCGGCGCCGGGACGTGGGTCGCGTCCCCGACGTCGGCCCCGCCGGCGGTCGCGGCGCCTCCTCCCGCGGAGCCCGACCGTCTCGACCTGCGCCCCGGCATCCCCGACGCCTCCGCCTTCCCTCGCGCCGCGTGGGCCGCGAGCGCCCGCCGCGCGGTGACCGAGGCCGCCACCGCGCACCTCGGGTACGGGGACCCGCTCGGCGACGCAGGGCTGCGACGCGCTCTCGCCGCGTACCTGGCCCGGGTGCGCGGAGTGCGGACCGAGGAGGCTGCCGTGGTCGTGACGCACGGCTTCGGCGAGCTGCTCGCGCTGGTGTGCCGGGCCCTGGCCGGCCGTGGGGCCCGGCGGGTCGCGGTCGAGCGCTACGGGCACGCGGCGCACCGCGAGGTCGTCGCGGCCGCCGGGCTCGACGTCGTCCCCGTCGCGGTGGACGGCGACGGCCTGGACGTCGCCGCGCTCGCCGCCCTGCCCGGGATCGACGCCGTCCTGGTGACCGCCGCGCACCAGTTCCCGACGGGCGTGGCGCTCGCACCCGACCGCCGCCGGAGCCTTGTCGCGTGGGCGGCCCGCACGGGCGCGCTGGTCGTCGAGGACGACTACGACGGGGAGTTCCGCTACGACCGGCGTGCCGTCGGTGCCCTGCAGGCGCTGGCCCCCGACCGCGTCGTCTACGCGGGCACCGCCAGCAAGGCGCTCGCCCCCGGCATCGGGCTCGCCTGGGGCGCGGTGCCCCCGGCGCTGGTGCCGGACCTCGCGCACCAGCGCCGGCTGTCGGGCGTCCGGCCCGACCGCCTCGGCCAGCTCACGCTCGCCCGCTTCCTCGACGACCACGGGTACGACCGGACGGTGCGCAGCCGACGCGCCGCGTACCGCGCGCGGCGCCGTCGCCTGCAGGAGGTGGTCGAGGCGCGGCTGCCCGGGTGCCGGCTCGTCGGCATGGACGCGGGCCTGCACGGCCTGCTGGCGCTGCTCGACGGCGTCCCGGAGCGGGCGGTCGTCCGGGCCGCGGCCGCGCGCGGGCTACGGCTGGCGGGGCTGGGCGAGCTCGACGCGTCGGGGGTCGTCGGCGTGGCTCCCGACCCCGGGCCGCAGTACGTCGTCGTGGGGTTCGGCGCCCCGCCCGGGCACCGCTACGAGGCGGCGCTCGGCGTGCTGGTGGCCGCGGTGACGGATGCGGCGGCCGACGCGGTGCGCCCCGGCGTCAGTGCCGCGACGTCTCCGCCGGCAGCTCCAGCTCGGCCGCGGCGTCGCTGATCCGCCGGGCCAGGTCCGCGTCGCGCGTCGTCAGGCCGCCGGCGTCGTGGGACGACGTGCGGACCAGGACCGTGCCGTACCGCAGGTCCACGTCGGGGTGGTGGTTGACGGCGTCCGCGATCTCGGCGATCGCGTCGACGAACCGCGCCCCGGTGGCGAAGGACCCGGTGCGGAAGACGGCCCACGCGGAGCCCTCGTCCGCGTGCCAGTCGGCGACGCCGTCGGAGTGGGCGAACTGTCGCGGCGTGATCGAGTCGCTCATGCGCCCAGCATGGCGTTCCCGGCCACCGTTCGCGCGGCGTCAGCCGGCGGCCGGCCCGGCGGGGACGGGGTCGTCGTCGAACGCCGGGAGGCCGTCGATGCTGGTGCGGTTCTTCCGCCGGCGGTACTCGGCCTGCCCCTCGGTGCCCTTGCGGTCCATGAACTGCGGCAGCAGGTCGCGCTCCCCGACGTAGTCGAGCAGCGGCACGCCGTACCCGCAGGAGTCGGACACCCGCTCGACGTCGACCACGATCACCGCCCGCGCCCCGCGGCGCTCGGAGAAGCGGGGCGCCCACGACGCGTACTCGTCGTCGTAGATCGTCACGACCCGGCCCCGGCCGTGCAGCCGGACGATGTTCGGCGGCCCGTCGAAGGCGCAGAACATGAGGGTGATCCGGCCGTTCTCGCGCAGGTGCGCGATCGTCTCCGCCCCGGACGCCGTGAGGTCGAGGTACGCCACGGTGTGCTCGTCGACCACGACGAACGACCCGTCGACGCCCTTGGGCGAGACGTTCACACGACCGTCCGCGGCGAGCGGGGCGGTGGCGACGAAGAACACGTGCTGCGCCTCGACGAAGCTCCGCAGGCGGGCGTCGATGCGCTCGTGCAGCTTTCCCATGGCGCCATCCTGCCGTGCGGGTCGCGTCCGGTCGACGGCCGACCGGGTCGTGGCGCTCAGCCCAGCACGGCACCCTTGGACGCGGACTGCACCAGCTTCGTGTACTTCGCGAGCACGCCGCGGGTGTAGCCGTGCGGCACCGGGGCCCAGTCCGCCGTCCGGCGGGCGGCGAGCTCGGCGTCGTCGACCAGCAGCTCGAGCGTCTTGTTCGCGACGTCGAGGCGGATGCGGTCGCCGTCGCGCACGAACGCGATCGGCCCGGCGTCGACGGCCTCGGGCGCGATGTGCCCGACGCACAGGCCGGTGGTGCCGCCGGAGAACCGCCCGTCGGTGATGAGCAGGACGTCCTTGCCCAGGCCGGCGCCCTTGATCGCGCCGGTGATGGCGAGCATCTCGCGCATCCCCGGCCCGCCCTTGGGGCCCTCGTAGCGGATGACGACGACGTCGCCCGCGGTGATCGTGCCGTCCTCCAGCGCGTCGAGGGCGCCCCGCTCGCGCTCGAAGACGCGGGCGGTGCCCTCGAAGACGTCGGAGTCGAAGCCCGCCGACTTCACCACCGCGCCCTCGGGCGCCAGCGACCCGTGCAGGATCGTGATGCCACCCGTCGGGTGGATGGGCCGATCCAGCGCGCGCAGGATCTTGCCGTCCGGGTCGGGCGGGGCGATGTCCGCGAGGTTCTCGGCCACCGTGCGGCCGGTGACGGTGAGCTGGTCGCCGTGCAGCAGCCCGGCGTCGAGCAGCGCCTTCATCACCACGGGGACGCCGCCGATGCGGTCGACGTCGTTCATCACGTACCGGCCGAAGGGCTTGAGGTCGCCGAGGTGCGGCACGCGGTCGGCCACGCGGGAGAAGTCGTCCAGGGTGAGCTCGACCTCGGCCTCGTGCGCGATGGCGAGCAGGTGCAGCACCGCGTTGGTGGACCCGCCGAACGCCATCACCACGGCGATGGCGTTCTCGAACGCCTCCTTGGTGAGGATCTGCCGGGCGGTGATGCCGCGCCGCAGCAGCTCGACGACGGCCTCGCCCGACGCCTGCGCGAACGCGTCGCGACGCCGGTCGGCGGACGGCGGCGCGGCCGAGCCGGGCAGCGACATGCCCAGCGCCTCGGCCGCCGACGCCATCGTGTTCGCCGTGTACATCCCGCCGCACGCACCCTCGCCCGGGCAGATCGCGCGCTCGATGCGGCCGACGTCCTCCTCGCTCATCAGCCCCCGCGCGCACGCCCCCACGGCCTCGAACGCGTCGATGATCGTGACGTCCTTCTCGGTGCCGTCGGACAGCTTCACCCAGCCCGGCATGATCGAGCCGGCGTAGAGGAACACGCTCGCGAGGTCGAGGCGGGCGGCCGCCATGAGCATCCCCGGCAGCGACTTGTCGCACCCGGCGAGCAGCACGGACCCGTCCAGGCGCTCGGCCTGCATCACCGTCTCGACGGAGTCGGCGATGACGTCGCGGGACACGAGCGAGAAGTGCATGCCCTCGTGCCCCATGGAGATCCCGTCGGAGACGGAGATGGTGCCGAACTCGAGCGGGTACCCGCCACCGGCGTGCACGCCGTGCTTCACCGCCTGCGACAGCCGGTCGAGCGACAGGTTGCAGGGCGTGATCTCGTTCCACGAGCTCGCGACGCCGATCTGCGGCTTCGCGAAGTCGTCGTCGCCGAGGCCGACGGCGCGCAGCATGCCGCGCGCGGCCGTGGCCTCCAGGCCGTCGGTGACCTGGCGGGAGCGGGGCTTCAGATCATGGGTGAGGTCCGGGGTGGCTGGGGCGTCGGCGCTCATGCCCCGAGCGTAGGGACGACGGCGCGCACGTGCGCGGCGGCCGCGCCGGCGTACGCGGCCCCCACCGCGGCGAAGCGCGCGACCCCCGCCGTCCCCGGCCAGTCCCGGGGCAGGACGGCGGTCGGCAGCCCGGGGTCGGCGTACGGCAGCGGGCGCCAGTCGTCGACGGCGCGCACCCACCGGGCGAAGGCCTCGGCCGGGGCCGGGGCGGATCCGCCGTCGCCCGGGTCGGGGTGCGCCGCGAGGAAGTCGCGGTGCCGCGCGGCGAGGCCGTCGAGGTCCCACCACCGGGCGACGGCGTCCCCGAGGGAGCCCGCGACACGCGGCGGGCCCGCGACGAACACGGTGGCCGCGTCGCGCAGCCCCAGGCCGTCGAGCACGCCCTCCACCTCGTCGACGAGGTGACCCGGGCTGATCCACAGCCCGGTCGCGACCGTGCCGCACCCGAGGCCTGCCAGGTGCCGGCGCAGCTGGTGGCGGGCGTCGCGGCGTTCCTCGGGGATGGAGAACGACACCAGGCACCAGGGGTCGGCCTCGCCCTGCTGCCGGTAGCCGAAGATGCGCCGGTCGCCGCGCTCGAGCATCTCCTCCGCGCCCGGCGCGAGCCGGTACCCGGCCTGGCCGCCGGCCTCCACGGCGTCGAGCAGACCCTTCGCCTTGGCCCGCGACACGGCCGAGCGCGCCGCCCCGGGCGCGACGCCGGCCGCACCGAGCAGGGCGACCAGGTCGCCCGCCGCCACCCAGCCGCCCAGGTCGCGGGCGTACAGGCCCACGACCGTCCGCAGCAGCGACGTCGCGCTGCCGGGCCGGGCGTCGAGGTCGTCGAGGATCACGCGGCCCCGCGCTCCGGACCCTGGTTCCCCGTGACCTCGACCAGCGCGTCCCGCACCGCCTCGACGCCGACACGCACCTCGTCGAACGACGTCGACAGCGGCGAGAGGCCGAGCCGCAGGCCGTTCGGCCGGCGGAAGTCGGGGATCACGCCGCGCTCCCACAGCAGGGGCAGCGTGTCGGCGAACGCGTCGTGGTCGACTGTCACGTGGCTCCCCCGGCGGTCGTCGTCCCGCGGCGACGCGAGGCGCACGCCGAGCGGTACGAGCACCTCGTCCACGAGCTCGAGCGCGAACCGCGTGAGCGCCACCGACTTCGCGCGCACGGCGTCGAGGCCGGCGTCGGCGAGGAGGTCGAGCATGTCCTGCATCGCGAGCATCCCGACGATCGCCGGCGTGCCGGACAGGAACCGCCGCACCCCGGCGTGCGGCGCGTACGCGGGGCCCATCTCGAAGGGCCGGTCGCTGCCCATCCAGCCCTGGATCGGCTGGACCAGCTCGCCCTGGAGCTCCGCGCGCACGTACCCGAACGCCGGCGAGCCCGGGCCGCCGTTCAGGTACTTGTACGTGCAGCCGGCGGCGAGGTCCGCGCCCCACGCGTCCAGCGCCACGGGCACGGCGCCGGCCGAGTGGCACAGGTCCCACAGCACGAGCGCGCCGGCGTCGTGCGCCCGCCGCGTGATCTCGGCGGCGTCGCTCACGTACCCGGAGCGGTAGGCGACGTGGCTGAGCACGACGAGCGCCGTCCGGTCGGACAGCACCGCGGACACCTGCTCGGGAGTCACGCCGCCGTCGTGGTCCGGCGTGATCCAGCGCAGCGTGGCGCCGTGCTCGCGCGCCACGCCCTCCAGCACGAAGCGGTCGGTCGGGAAGTTGCCCGAGTCCAGGACGATCTCGTCGCGCCCGGCCACCCGCGGCGAGGACAGGGCCGCGCGGACCAGCTTGTAGAGGATGACGGTCGTGGAGTCGCCGACGAACGTCTGTCCCGGCGCGGCGCCCAGCGCGACGTCGCCGATCCGGTCGCCGAGGCGCAGCGGCAGCTCGTACCACTCCTCGTCCCAGCCCCGGATGAGGCGCGCGCCCCAGGCGTCGGTCGCGAAGCGGGCCAGGCGCTCCGCCGACGCCCGGGTGGGCCGGCCCAGCGAGTTGCCGTCGAGGTAGGCGGTCACCTCGTCGGAGTCGACGAACGCCGCCCGGAACCGGGCCAGCGGGTCGGCGGCGTCCAGCGCGGCGGCGCGGGCGCGGTGGGTCGTGGCGTGCGCGGTCATGCGGCGTCTCCAGGGGCGTGGTCGGGCGCGTGGTCGGGGTCGTCCGGGGCCGCCGGCGGGACGAACCCGGGGTCCCGCAGGTCGTCGACGTCGAGGACCGTGGCGCGGGCGAGCCAGGCGGCGTGGACGGCGCCGGGGTCGGTCGGCGCGGGCGCCGGCCCGGGCACGAACGACACGAGACCGGCGGGCGGCTCATCGCCGACCAGCGCCACCAGCAGCGAGCGCCGGCCGAGGCCGGAGTCCGCGAGCGCCGCCAGCTCACGGGCGTTCAGCCCCACCGGCAGCGGGCCGTTGCCGAGGTCGGTGCCGTACCGGACGCGCCCGCCCGCCGCGACGAAGCGGCGCACGTTGTCGAGCGCGACCTCGTGCTCGGGCGTCGGGTCGCCCCAGCCATGGATGTCGAGCGTGCTGAGCCAGGTCATCGGACGTCGCGTCGCCCCGCCGCCGGCCATGGCCGTGAGCAGGTCGTCGTCGAGCCGCTCGCTGAACGGGGCGTGCGCGAGCCGGTCGACGCCCGCTTCGAACGCCCGGGCCGCCTGGCCCGCGCCCTCGGCGTGCGCGACCACGGGACGACCCCGGTCGTGGGCGTGCCCCACGACGGCGGCGAGGGTGGCCTCGTCGGGAGTCGGCCCCGCACCGACGTGCAGGGCGACCTTGACGAAGGACGCCCCGGCCGAGACCTGCCGGTCCACGGCGGCGACGGCGGACGCCGGGTCGGCCACTGTCTCGACCGCTCCCGGAGGCGCCCAGTCGCGGTCGCTCGGGTACCCGCCGGGCGCGGTGAGGAAGGCGCCCGCGTACGCGACGCGCGGGAGGCCGGGCTCGGCGGCGAGGGCAGCGACCTCCTGCGGTTCCCAGCCCAGGTCGTGCACCGCCGCGACGCCGCGGGCCCGCAGCGGCGCCGGGTCCACGAGGCCGAGGTGCACGTGCGCGTCGGTGAACGGCGGGAGCACGGTGCCCGACTCCTGCAGGCGGCGCCGTACCTCCGGCGAGACGTCGCCGGGCAGCTCGACCGGAGCGACACCCGGAGGCACGCGGAGCGCCGCGGTCATGGTCGGCCCGTGGCCGCGCCCGGGCCCGCGGTCGCGCCGAGCTCGGTGCGCACGGCGAAGAGCTCGGGGAAGAAGGTGAGGTCGAGCGCCCGCTGCAGGAACCCGACGCCGCTGGAGCCGCCGGTGCCGCGCTTGGTGCCGATGATGCGCAGCACGGTCTTCATGTGGCGGAAGCGCCAGAGCTGGAAGTTGTCCTCCAGGTCCACGAGCTCCTCGCACGTCTCGTACGCCGACCAGTCGGCCTCGGGCTCGGCGTAGATGCGCCGGAACACCTCGACCAGGTCGTCGTCGAGCGTGTGAGCGGTCGTGACGTCGCGGTCCAGCACCCGCCGCGGCACGTCGTGGCCGTGCCGGGCGAGGTAGCGCAGGAACTCGTCGTACACGCTGGGCTCGGCGAGCAGCCGGGCGAGCTGGTCGCGCGCCTCGGGCTCGGCGTCGAAGACGGCGAGCATGCGCGCGTTCTTGTTGCCCAGCAGGAACTCCACCGCGCGGTACTGCCACGACTGGAAGCCCGAGGCGTTCCCGAGGAAGCCGCGGAACTGCGCGTACTCGCTGGGCGTGAGCGTGGCCAGCACCGACCACTGCTCGGTGAGCGTGCGCTGCACGTGCTTGACGCGGGCGATCCGCTTGAGCGCCGCGCCGAGCTCGTCGGCCGCGAGCAGGTCGCGCGCCGAGACGAGCTCGTGCAGCACCAGCTTGAGCCACAGCTCGGTGGTCTGGTGCTGCACGATGAACAGCATCTCGTCGTGGTGCGCCGGCGTGCTGATCGGCTCCTGCGCGGCCAGCAGCGTGTCCAGGTGGAGGTACGAGCCGTACGTCATCCGCTCCCGCAGGTCGGTGACGATCTCCGGCTCGAGCTCGCGCTCGTTGGGCGCTGAGGGCGGCATCGCGCGCGCGGCGGCGGGCCCGGGCTGGTCGACCATGGCCCGAGCCTATGTCACGAACGTGACGCCCGTCAGCGACGCGCGATGAGCGAGACGTCGCGGACGGCGCCGCGGTCGGCCGAGGTCGCCATCGCCGCGTAGGCCTGCAGCGCCGGGGAGACGTAGCGGTCGCGGTTCAGCGGCTGCCACGGGTTCTCCCGCGCCTCCATCTTGGCCCGGCGCTCGGCGAGCACCTCGTCCGGGACGTTGACCCGGATCAGGCGGGTGTCGACGTCGATCTCGATCTCGTCCCCGTCCTCGATCAGGCCGATCGTGCCGCCGGCCGCCGCCTCCGGCGAGACGTGCCCCACCGAGATGCCGCTCGACCCGCCGGAGAACCGGCCGTCGGTGATGAGGGCGCAGACCTTGCCCAGGCCGCGGCCCTTGATGAACGACGTCGGGTAGAGCATCTCCTGCATGCCCGGGCCGCCGGCGGGGCCCTCGTAGCGCACGACGACGACATGGCCCGGCTGGACCTGCTTGGTGAGGATCTTCTCGACGGCGTCCTCCTGCGACTCGCAGACGAGGGCCTTCCCCACGAAGTGGAAGACGTCGGGGTCGACGCCCGCGGTCTTGAAGACCGCGCCGTCCTCGGCGAGGTTGCCGCGCAGCACGGCCAGGCCGCCCTCCACGGTGTACGCGTGCTCGAGGTCGCGGATGCAGCCCTCGGCCGCGTCGGTGTCCAGGCTCTCCCAGACGTTCGACGTCGAGAACGCCTGCGTCGTGCGCACCCCGCCCGGGGCCGCGTGGAAGAGCTCGATCGCCCGCTCCGTGGCCTTGCCACCGCGCACGTCCCAGTCGTCCAGCCAGCCGCGCAGCGTGGGCGAGTGCACCGACGTCACGTCGTGGTCGAGGAGGCCGGCGCGGTCGAGCTCGCCGAGCAGGGCGGGGATGCCGCCGGCCCGGTGCACGTCCTCCATGTGGAAGCTGGGGTGGTTCGGCGCCACCTTGCTCAGGCACGGCACGCGGCGGCTGATCTGCTCGATGTCGGACAGGTCGAAGTCGACCTCGCCCTCCTGCGCGGCGGCGAGGATGTGCAGCACCGTGTTGGTGGAGCCGCCCATCGCGACGTCGAGCGCCATGGCGTTCGAGAACGCGGCCTTGGTGGCGATCGAGCGGGGCGCGACGCTGTCGTCCTCGTCGTCGTAGTAGCGCTTCGCCAGGTCGACGATCGTGCGCCCCGCCTCGAGGAAGAGCTCCTTGCGGGCCGCGTGCGTGGCCAGCGTCGAGCCGTTGCCCGGCAGCGACAGCCCGAGCGCCTCGGTGAGGCAGTTCATCGAGTTGGCGGTGAACATGCCGGAGCACGAGCCGCAGGTGGGGCAGGCGTTCTCCTCGACCTGGGCGAGCGCGCCGTCGGACACGTTGTCGTCGGCCGAGTAGTTGATCGCGTTGATGAGGTTGAGCGGGGTCTTCGCCACGCCGTCCGCCACGATCGCCTTGCCGGCCTCCATCGGGCCGCCCGACACGAAGATCACCGGGATGTTGAGGCGCAGCGCCGCGTTGAGCATGCCCGGCGTGATCTTGTCGCAGTTGGAGATGCACACGAGCGCGTCGGCGCAGTGCGCGTTGACCATGTACTCGACCGAGTCGGCGATGAGGTCGCGGCTGGGCAGCGAGTAGAGCATGCCGCCGTGGCCCATCGCGATGCCGTCGTCCACGGCGATCGTGTTGAACTCCTTCGCGACGCCGCCCGCCTCCTGGATCGCCGACGCCACGAGGTCGCCCATGTCCTTGAGGTGGACGTGGCCGGGGACGAACTGCGTGTACGAGTTCGCGATCGCGACGATCGGCTTGCCGAAGTCCTCCGCGCCCATCCCGGTGGCGCGCCACAACGCGCGGGCACCGGCCATGTTGCGGCCGTGGGTGGACGTCCGAGAGCGCAGGGGACGGCTCATGTCAGCTCCTTCGACGAGTTCTGCCGCGCCGTCGCGGACGGCGCGCACGAGCACGCTACGCCCGCCGTCCCGCATCGCGGGCATCCGTCCGCCCAGTGGTCGGTTTGCCTGCTGAAACGATCCGAAGATCACGAAATGGTTGCGACGCGCCGGGAGACCTGGGCAGGTTGTCCCCGTTCAGCAGCAATCCGTCCAAATCGGACGCGCCGTCCACCGACGGCGCCCGCCCCCTCGCAGGCACCACGCAGCGCACCACGATCAGGGAGCTCACTCATGACCGCGACCGCCGCAGGCAGCACGACCGACACGACCCTCACCGACCGCGCCCGGAGCGAGGAGGACGCCGAGCGCGTCGTCACCCGGCCCGCCGCGCGGCGCGCCCTCGCGCTGTGTCGCCTCCTCCTGGCCGTGGTGTTCCTCTGGCCGGTGGCCGACAAGACCTTCGGCCTCGGCTACGCCACCCCCGGCGAGCGCGCCTGGCTGGCCGGCAGCTCGCCGACGGAGGGCTACCTCAGCTCGATCGAGAGCCCGCTCGCCGGCGGGTTCGCCGCCCTGAGCGGCCCCGCCGTCGACTGGCTGTCCATGCTCGGCATGCTCGGCACGGGCCTCGCCCTCCTGCTCGGCATCGGGCTGCGCGTGGCCGCCGTCGCCGGCGGGCTGCTCATGCTGACCCTCTGGCTGTCGGCGTGGCCGTTCGCCGCGGGCTCGCAGAACCCGCTGGTCGACCAGCACCTCGTGTACGCGGCGCTCCTCGCCGCCCTCGCCCTCACCCGCGCCGGCGACACCTGGGGCCTCGGCCGCGCCTGGGCGGCCTCGCCCGTGCCCGGCAGCGCGAGCTGGCTGCGCTGAGCCCGGGACGTCCCGGAGGAGCACCGGCGCACCCCGACGCCGGCGCGGTCAGGACGCGCCGGCGCTGTGGGTGTGCTCCAGCTCGTCGGCGTGCCGGATGTGCCGCGTCACCCACGGGGCCAGCAGCAGGAGCACCCCGGCGAACGCCAGCGCCACGATGCCGATCCCGCCGAAGTAGGCGGTGTCGGAGACCCCCTCGGTCGCCTCGATGGTCTGCGCCGTGATCGCCTGGCCGGCGGCCGACGACAGGAACCACAACGCCATCGCCTGGCCGCGGAACGCCCGCGGCGCCAGCAGTGTCGTCGCCGCGATCCCCACCGGCGACAGGCACAGCTCGCCGAGCGTCTGGATCACGTAGACCCCCATGAGCACCCACGGCGGGGCGAGCTCGTCGGCGAAGACGGCCGACATCCCCGCGAGGAACAGGAACGACAGCGCCGCGAGCGTCAGCCCCATGACGAACTTGTACGCCGTGGGGGGCCGGTCCCCCGTCTTCGTCCAGATCCACGCGAACACCGGCGCCAGGATGATGATCGACGCCGGGTTGACCGACTGGAAGAACGCCGGCGACAGGTCGATGCCGAACAGCTCGAGCTGGGTCCGGTCGGCGGCGAAGGCCGCGAGCGTCGTCGCCGCCTGCTCGAAGATCATCCAGAACAGCATCGCGGCGACGAAGAGCGGCACGTACGCGACGACGCGCGGCCGCTCGGCCGCCGTCACGCGCTTCGACCGGTACATCACCACGAGCAGCACGACCGGCGTCACGAGCGCCAGGTACGACACGGCGTCGATGAACGTCTCGACGGCCCAGCCCCCGGCGACGAGGGCGGCCAGCGCCGCCGCCACGACGATGGCGCCGACCACGTAGAGCCCGAGCCGCACGACGGCGGGGCGGTCCTCGGGGGTGATCGGGTTCGGCACGTCCGTCCCGGCGGCGCCGAGGTAGCGGTAGCCCCCGACGAAGAAGACGAGCGCGAACGCCATCCCGATCGCGGCGACAGCGAAGCCCGCGTGGTAGCCCCACGCCTGCTCGACGACGCCCACGATCAGCGGGGAGAAGAACGACCCGAGGTTGATCCCCATGTAGAAGATCGAGAACGCCGGGTCGCGGCGCTCGTCGTCGCGCGCGTACAGCTCGCCGACCATCGACGACACGTTCGGCTTGAGCAGGCCGGTACCGAACGCGACCAGGCCGATGCCCAGCATCGAGAAGCCGTAGGTGGGCAGCGTGAGCGACACGTGCCCGGCCGCGATGATGATGCCGCCGTACAGCACCGAGCGCCGCGCCCCGATCACCCGGTCGGCGAGCCACCCACCGACCACCGACAGGAGGTAGACCGAGGTGCCGTAGATCGAGACGAACGCCGCGCCGGTGGTCGCGTCCATCCCGAGGCCGCCGTTGGCGACGGTGTCGGTCAGGTAGTACAGCAGGATGGCGCGCATGCCGTAGTAGCTGAACCGCTCCCACAGCTCCGTGCCGGCCAGCGTCATGAGGCCGCGCGGGTGGCCGAAGAACGCGCGGTCGCCCTCGTGCTCGGGGTGCGACGGCGCCGCTGCCTGATCGGTCATGAAAAAACTCTCGCACCGGCGGGAGACGACGGCGACCGGGCGCCCCCGGTCGG
>NZ_JBHVBO010000030.1:0-29336 GCF_042668085.1 Isoptericola sp. NPDC057391
GCCGCCCCACCCCACCCGGCCCGGCTCCGCCCGGCCCCGCCGGGATTCGAGGCAGGAGGCCGGGGCAGCCCCCGGCAACGGCGCCGGGGCTACGGGAGCACCCAAGACCGCCGGTCGTCCGACGCTGCCCGGGCTCGCCCCAGCAAGCCGAAGACCGAAGTCCCGTGAGAGCGGGGGCCTGCGTAGGTGACACGACGACGATCACACAGCCTGGCTGTGAGCTCCGAGCCCCGTGCGCACCTGCGCCGGGGCTCTTTTCTTTCGCAGGTACCGGTGGCACCACCACCGGAAGGATTGCCATGGCGAGGCCGGACAAGGCAGCCGCTGTCGCGGAGGTCGCGGACAAGTTCCGTGACTCGAACGCGGCCGTGCTGACCGAGTACCGCGGGCTCACCGTCGCGCAGCTCAAGGAGCTGCGTCGGTCGCTCAGCGGCAACGCAACCTACGCCGTGGTGAAGAACACGCTGACGTCCATCGCGGCCAAGGAGGCCGGGATCGACGCGTTCGAGGCCGACCTCAAGGGTCCGTCCGCGATCGCGTTCGTGACCGGCGACCCGGTCGAGGCCGCCAAGGGTCTGCGTGACTTCGCCAAGGCGAACCCTGCACTGGTCATCAAGGGCGGTGTCCTTGACGGGAAGCCGCTGACCGCTGCAGAGATCACCAAGCTCGCGGACCTCGAGTCCCGCGAGGTCCTGCTGGCCAAGACGGCCGGCGCGATGAAGGCCAAGCTCTTCCAGGCTGCCTACGCCTTCAGCGCGAAGCCGGCCCAGGCCGCTCGCGTCATCGATGCCCTGCGTCAGAAGCAGGAATCGGAGGCCGCTGCCGCCTGACGGCGGTACGGCAAGCACTACCCCCTCCCTTGCTTCTGCGGGGCCCCAGGCCCCAGGACGCACCAACTGAAAGGAACGCCATCATGGCGAAGCTCAGCACCGACGAGCTCCTGGCCGCCTTCGAGGAGCTCACGCTCATCGAGCTCAACGACTTCGTGAAGGCCTTCGAGGAGAAGTTCGAGGTCACCGCCGCTGCTCCCGCCGCCGTCGCGGTTGCCGCCCCCGCCGCCGGTGGTGCCGGTGGCGCCGAGGCCGCCGAGGAGAAGGACGAGTTCGACGTCATCCTCGAGGCCGCCGGCGACAAGAAGATCCAGGTCATCAAGGAGGTGCGCGCGCTCACGTCCCTCGGCCTGAAGGAGGCCAAGGACCTCGTGGACGGCGCCCCGAAGCCGGTCCTGGAGGGCGCGAACAAGGAGACGGCCGACAAGGCCAAGGCTGCCCTCGAGGGCGCCGGCGCCACCGTCACCCTCAAGTGATTCCCGCGGCCTAGCCGCGCATCGCTTCCGCGAGGCCCGCATCCCTTCGGGGGTGCGGGCCTCGCTGCGTCGTGGCGGCGGACGGCGGTGTCCGACGTCGTCACGGCGGCAGCTTGCGCTCGGCGCGGCAGTTCGAGCTGCCGCGGCGAGCGCGAACTGCCGCGGCGAGCGACCGGACGATGGCGCGGCGTCGTGGGAGAGCGGACCGGTTGTGGAGGTGTCGTGTCGTGACCGACGTCGCGCGCCGGCGCCTGGCCGGGGGCGCCTACCACGGGTTAGGCTGGTCCGACAACCGTTTCTTGGGCGGCATATGGCGGCCACCGAGACAACGTCCTCAAGACCCAGAACCGAGGGCGTCCGCTCGTGTGCCCGCGCGAGTGGACAAACGACGAAGTTCTGGCTACGCTAGCGCTTTGCGCTCGCTTGTGCCCCGACGCCTCCCCGCCGACGAAGTCCCGCCCCTCGTGATCACGTCTTCGTGACCCCTGGGCCGGTTCCTCCCGCCGCGGTCCGGCGCCTGCAGCCTCGCTGAGCGTACAGCGTGCCATCGAACTGCAGGGAAGGACCCCTCTTGGCTGCCTCGCGCACCCCTTCTGTTCCGTCCGCCGACGCTATCGCGAACCGCACCGCTTCCCGCCGCGTCTCCTTCGCCAAGATCTACGAGCCGCTCGAGGTCCCCGACCTCCTCGGGCTGCAGACCGAGAGCTTCGACTGGCTCCTCGGCAGCCCCGCCTGGCAGGCCCGGGTCGAGGCGGCCACCGCCGCCGGCCGCTCGGACGTCCCCGCGACGTCGGGCCTCGAGGAGATCTTCGAGGAGATCTCGCCGATCGAGGACTTCGGTCAGTCGATGTCCCTCTCCTTCTCGAACCACCGGTTCGAGCCGCCGAAGTACACGGCGGACGAGTGCAAGGAGAAGGACTTCACCTTCGCCGCCCCGCTGTTCGTGACGGCCGAGTTCGTGAACTACACGACCGGTGAGATCAAGAGCCAGACGGTCTTCATGGGCGACTTCCCGCTCATGACCGAGCGTGGCACGTTCATCATCAACGGCACCGAGCGCGTCGTCGTCTCGCAGCTGGTCCGCTCCCCGGGCGTCTACTTCGAGCGCCAGCCCGACAAGACGAGCGACAAGGACGTCTTCTCGGCGAAGGTCATCCCGTCGCGCGGCGCCTGGCTCGAGTTCGAGATCGACAAGCGCGACGCCGTCGGCGTGCGCGTCGACCGCAAGCGCAAGCAGCCCGTCACCGTCCTGCTGAAGGCCCTCGGCCTCACCGAGGCGGAGATCCGCGAGGAGTTCGCGGACTTCCCGTCCGTGCTCGACACGCTCGAGAAGGACCACGTCCACACGCAGGACGAGGCCCTCGTCGACCTGTACCGCAAGATCCGCCCGGGCGAGCCGCCCACGGTCGAGGCCGGTCGCGCGCTGCTCGAGAACTTCTACTTCAACCCGAAGCGCTACGACCTGGCGAAGGTCGGCCGCTACAAGGTGGGCAAGAAGCTCGGCGTCGAGGCGCCGCTGACGGACTCCACGCTGTCCGTGACCGACGTCGTCGCCACGATCAAGTACCTGGCCGCGCTGCACGCCGACCAGGCGACGATCTCCGGCACGCGCGACGGCCAGCCGATCGAGGTCCGCGTCGAGACTGACGACATCGACCACTTCGGCAACCGCCGCATCCGCGCCGTCGGCGAGCTCATCCAGAACCAGGTGCGCACGGGCCTGTCCCGCATGGAGCGCGTGGTCCGCGAGCGCATGACGACGCAGGACGTCGAGGCGATCACGCCGCAGACGCTGATCAACATCCGCCCCGTGGTGGCGTCGATCCGCGAGTTCTTCGGCACCTCGCAGCTGTCGCAGTTCATGGACCAGAACAACCCGCTGGCAGGCCTGACGCACAAGCGTCGCCTCAACGCCCTCGGCCCGGGTGGTCTGTCCCGTGACCGCGCCGGCATGGAGGTCCGTGACGTCCACCCGTCGCACTACGGCCGCATGTGCCCGATCGAGACCCCTGAGGGCCCGAACATCGGCCTCATCGGCTCGCTCGCGTCGTTCGGTCGCATCAACCCGTTCGGCTTCATCGAGACGCCGTACCGCAAGGTCGTCGACGGCAAGGTCACGGACGAGATCGTCTACCTGACCGCCGACGACGAGGACCGGCACATCATCGCCCAGGCGAACACCGAGCTCGCCGCGGACGGCACGTTCCTCAACGACCGCGTCCTGGTGCGCACCAAGGGCGGCGAGACCGACGACCTGCCGCCGGCCGAGGTCGACTACATGGACGTCTCGCCGCGCCAGATGGTGTCCGTCGCGACGGCGCTCATCCCGTTCCTCGAGCACGACGACGCGAACCGCGCGCTCATGGGCGCGAACATGCAGCGCCAGGCCGTGCCGCTGGTGCGCTCCGAGGCGCCGCTGGTCGGCACCGGCATGGAGCGTCGTGCGGCGGTCGACGCCGGCGACGTCATCGTCGCGACCAAGCCCGGCGTGGTCACCGAGGTGTCCGCGGACCTGGTCCTCGTCGCGAACGACGACGGCACCACCGGCTCGTACCGCGCGGCGAAGTTCCGCCGCTCGAACCAGGGCACCAGCTACAACCAGCGCGTGCTCGTGGACGAGGGCCAGCGGGTCGAGGTCGGCTCCGTGCTGGCCGACGGCCCGGCGACCGACGAGGGCGACCTCGCGCTCGGCCGCAACCTGCTCGTGGCGTTCATGTCGTGGGAGGGCCACAACTACGAGGACGCGATCATCCTGTCGCAGCGCCTCGTGGAGGACGACGTCCTGTCCTCGATCCACATCGAGGAGCACGAGGTCGACGCCCGCGACACCAAGCTCGGGCCCGAGGAGATCACGCGGGACATCCCGAACGTCTCCGAGGACGTCCTGGCGGACCTCGACGAGCGCGGCATCATCCGCATCGGTGCCGAGGTCGGCGCGGGCGACGTCCTGGTCGGCAAGGTCACCCCGAAGGGCGAGACCGAGCTGACCCCGGAGGAGCGGCTGCTGCGCGCCATCTTCGGCGAGAAGGCCCGCGAGGTGCGCGACACGTCCCTCAAGGTGCCTCACGGCGAGCAGGGCACGGTCATCGGCGTCCGCGAGTTCAACCGCGAGGACGGCGACGAGCTGCCCGCGGGCGTGAACCAGCTGGTCCGCGTCTACATCGCCCAGCGCCGCAAGATCACCGTCGGTGACAAGCTCGCCGGCCGTCACGGCAACAAGGGCGTCATCTCGAAGATCCTGCCGCAGGAGGACATGCCGTTCCTCCCCGACGGGACGCCGGTCGACGTCATCCTCAACCCGCTGGGCGTGCCCGGCCGCATGAACGTCGGCCAGGTCCTCGAGACGCACCTGGGCTGGGTCGCGAGCCGCGGCTGGGACATCGAGCTGGCCGAGGGCAAGGACCTCTCCTGGAAGGAGACCCTGCCCGAGGTCGCGTCGAAGTCGGAGCCGGGGACGCCGGTGGCGACGCCGGTCTTCGACGGCCTCGAGGAGTCGGGCCTGCGCGGCCTGCTGTCCACGACGCTGCCGAACCGCGACGGCGACCGCATGGTCGCGACCGACGGCAAGGCCCGGCTGTTCGACGGCCGCTCCGGCGAGCCGTTCCCGGACCCGGTGTCGGTGGGCTACATGTACATCCTCAAGCTCCACCACCTGGTCGACGACAAGATCCACGCGCGCTCGACCGGCCCGTACTCGATGATCACGCAGCAGCCGCTGGGTGGTAAGGCGCAGTTCGGCGGCCAGCGCTTCGGCGAGATGGAGGTGTGGGCCCTCGAGGCGTACGGCGCGGCCTACACGCTGCAGGAGCTGCTCACCATCAAGTCCGACGACGTCCCGGGCCGCGTGAAGGTCTACGAGGCGATCGTCAAGGGCGAGAACATCCCCGACTCGGGCATCCCGGAGTCCTTCAAGGTGCTCCTCAAGGAGATGCAGTCGCTGTGCCTGAACGTCGAGGTGCTCTCGAGCGACGGGACCTCCATCGAGATGAAGGAGTCCGACGACGAGGTGTACCGCGCCGCGGAGGAGCTGGGCATCGATCTGTCCCGCCGCCCCAACTCGGCCGCCACGGTCGACGAGATCTGATCCAGCGACCAGCTGAACTCCACGGACATTCGAAAGCTTTGAGGAAGTAGGACATCTTGCTCGACGTCAACGTCTTCGACGAGCTGCGTATCGGCCTGGCCACGGCCGACGACATCCGTGCCTGGTCGCACGGAGAGGTCAAGAAGCCCGAGACCATCAACTACCGCACCCTGAAGCCGGAGAAGGACGGGCTCTTCTGCGAGAAGATCTTCGGCCCCACCCGGGACTGGGAGTGCTACTGCGGCAAGTACAAGCGCGTGCGCTTCAAGGGCATCATCTGCGAGCGCTGCGGCGTCGAGGTGACGCGCTCGAAGGTGCGCCGTGAGCGCATGGGCCACATCGAGCTCGCCGCCCCGGTCACGCACATCTGGTTCTTCAAGGGTGTGCCGTCGCGCCTCGGCTACCTGCTGGACCTGGCCCCGAAGGACCTGGAGAAGGTCATCTACTTCGCGGCCTACATGGTCACGTGGGTCGACGACGAGGCCCGTCACGAGGACCTCCCGAACCTCCAGAACGAGATCGACCTGGAGAAGAAGGAGATCTCGGACCGCCGCGACAACGACATCAACACCCGCGCCGCCAAGCTCGAGGCCGACCTGGCCGAGCTGGAGGCCGAGGGCGCCAAGGCCGACGCGCGCCGCAAGGTGCGCGACTCCGCCGAGCGCGAGATGGCGCAGCTGCGCAAGCGTGCCGACCAGGAGCTGGACCGCCTCGAGCAGGTCTGGGACCGGTTCAAGAACCTCAAGGTCGCGGACCTCGAGGGCGACGAGATGCTGTACCGCCAGCTCGTCGACCGGTACGGCACGTACTTCGAGGGCTCGATGGGCGCCGCGGCGATCCAGAAGCGCCTCGAGAGCTTCGACCTGGAGGCCGAGGCCGAGTCGCTGCGCGAGACCATCCGCACCGGCAAGGGCCAGCGCAAGACGCGCGCGCTCAAGCGGCTGAAGGTCGTCAACGCGTTCCTCACGACGACCAACTCGCCCACGGCGATGGTGCTCGACGCCGTCCCGGTCATCCCGCCGGACCTGCGCCCGATGGTGCAGCTCGACGGTGGCCGGTTCGCGACGTCGGACCTCAACGACCTGTACCGCCGCGTGATCAACCGCAACAACCGGCTCAAGCGCCTGCTCGACCTGGGCGCGCCGGAGATCATCGTCAACAACGAGAAGCGGATGCTCCAGGAGGCCGTGGACTCGCTGTTCGACAACGGTCGCCGCGGCCGTCCGGTCACGGGCCCGGGCAACCGCCCGCTGAAGTCGATCTCCGACATGCTCAAGGGCAAGCAGGGCCGGTTCCGTCAGAACCTGCTCGGCAAGCGCGTCGACTACTCGGGCCGTTCGGTCATCGTGGTCGGCCCGCAGCTCAAGCTGCACCAGTGCGGCCTGCCCAAGCAGATGGCGCTCGAGCTGTTCAAGCCGTTCGTCATGAAGCGGCTGGTCGAGCTCAACCACGCGCAGAACATCAAGAGCGCCAAGCGCATGGTCGAGCGCACCCGCGCCGAGGTGTGGGACGTGCTGGAGGAGGTCATCCAGGAGCACCCGGTGCTGCTGAACCGTGCCCCCACCCTGCACCGTCTGGGCATCCAGGCGTTCGAGCCGCAGCTCGTCGAGGGCAAGGCCATCCACCTGCACCCGCTCGTGTGCGCGGCGTTCAACGCGGACTTCGACGGCGACCAGATGGCGGTCCACCTGCCCCTGAGCGCCGAGGCGCAGGCCGAGGCCCGCATCCTCATGCTCTCGAGCAACAACATCCTCAAGCCGTCGGACGGCCGTCCGGTGACCATGCCCTCGCAGGACATGATCATCGGTCTGCACCACCTCACCTCGGACCGCCCCGGCGCGACGGGGGAGGGGCGCGTGTTCTCCTCGCAGGCCGAGGCGATCATGGCCCTCGACCGCGGCGAGCTGGACCTCAACGCCACGATCAAGCTGCGGATGTCGGACCTCGTGCCCCCGACCAAGGGCTTCGAGGCCCCCGAGGGCTGGGAGCCCGGGCAGCCGCTGCTGTTCGAGACCACCCTGGGCCGCACGATCTTCAACGAGGCGCTCCCGATCGACTACCCGTTCCAGAACGGCGTCGTCGGCAAGAAGGAGCTCTCGACGATCGTCAACGACCTGGCGGAGCGCTACCCGAAGGTCGACGTCGCGACGTCGCTCGACGCGCTGAAGGACGCCGGCTACCGGTGGGCCACGCGCTCGGGCGTCACGATCGCGATCTCCGACGTCGCGATGCCGGAGGTCAAGAACGACATCCTGGACGAGCACGAGCAGCGTGCGCTGAAGGTCCAGGACCAGTTCGACAAGGGTCTGATCACCGACGACGAGCGCCGGCAGGAGCTCATCGAGATCTGGACCCAGGCCACCGACAAGATCGCGTCGGTCATGCGCGAGAACCTCGAGAACAACTCGCGGAACACGCTGTACCGCATGGTGTCCTCGGGCGCCCGTGGTAACTGGATGCAGGTCCGCCAGATCGCCGGTATGCGCGGCCTCGTGGCGAACCCGAAGGGCGAGATCATCCCCCGCCCGATCAAGTCCAACTACCGCGAGGGCCTGTCCGTCCTCGAGTACTTCATCGCCTCGCACGGTGCCCGCAAGGGTCTGGCCGACACGGCGCTGCGTACCGCGGACTCCGGCTACCTGACCCGTCGTCTGGTCGACGTGTCGCAGGACGTCATCATCCGCGAGGAGGACTGCGGCACCGAGCGCGGCCTCACGCTGCCCGTCGCCGAGCGCATCGGCGACGTGCTGGTGCCGCACCCGCGCGTCGAGACGAGCATCTACTCGCGCACGTTCGCGACGGACGTCGTGGACGCGGACGGCAACGTCGTGGCCGAGGCGGGCTCGGACGCGGGCGACGTGATCATCGACAAGGTGATCGCCGCCGGCATCGAGGACGTCAAGGTCCGCTCCGTGCTGACCTGCGAGTCGCGCGTCGGCACCTGCGCCAAGTGCTACGGCCGCTCCCTGGCCACCGGCAAGCTGGTGGACATCGGCGAGGCCGTCGGCATCATCGCGGCGCAGTCGATCGGTGAGCCGGGCACGCAGCTGACGATGCGTACCTTCCACACCGGTGGTGTCGCCTCCGCGGAGGACATCACGCAGGGTCTGCCCCGCGTCACCGAGCTGTTCGAGGCCCGCACCCCCAAGGGTGAGGCCCCGATCGCGGAGTACACGGGCACCGTGGCGATCGAGGACACGGAGCGCACGCGCCACCTGGTCCTCACGCCGGCGGACGGCGGCGAGGAGATCCGCTACCCGGTGACCAAGCGTGCCCGCCTCCTGATCGCCGACGGCGAGCAGGTCCAGGTCGGCACCCAGCTGGTCCAGGGCGCCGTCGACCCGAAGAAGGTGCTGCGCATCCTGGGCCCGCGTGCCACGCAGAAGCACCTGGTGGACGAGGTCCAGGAGACCTACCGCTCGCAGGGCGTGGACATCCACGACAAGCACATCGAGGTCATCGTGCGGCAGATGCTGCGTCGCGTGACCGTGCTCGACTCGGGTGACTCGCACCTGCTGCCGGGTGAGCTCGCGGAGCGCGTCCGCTTCGAGGACGCGAACCGTCGAGCCGTGGCGGAGGGTGGCCAGCCGGCCTCCGGCCGTCCGGAGCTCATGGGCATCACGAAGGCGTCGCTCGCCACCGACTCGTGGCTCTCGGCCGCCTCCTTCCAGGAGACGACCCGCGTGCTCACCGAGGCGGCGATGAGCGGTCGTCGCGACCCGCTGCTGGGCCTCAAGGAGAACGTCATCCTCGGTAAGCTCATCCCCGCCGGCACGGGCCTGCCCCGCTACCGGAACATCGAGGTCGAGCCGACCGAGCAGGCCAAGGCCGAGCTCTACCCGAGCTTCGGCTACGACGAGATCGACTTCCCGACGCTCGGCATGGGCTCCGGCGAGGCGATCCCGCTGGAGGACCTGGACTTCGGCGACTTCCGCTGATCCGCTGATCCTCACCACGAGGTAGTCCGGGAGGGGCGCACGTCACAGCGTGCGTCCCTCCCGTTCCTTTGACCCCGCTTGCTTCCGCGGGTAATCTTGGAAGCCGTGCCCGTGCCGTCGCGCGCGCATCCCGCTGTCAGCCCAGAGCTCTCCCGCTCGGGCCGGCTGCCGGAGGCGTCGCCGACCTGAGCGCACAGGTACCCCGGGAAGATCGCTCGGACCGTCCGTGAGGGCGGGGGAGCTGAGCTGATCCGGGCCATCGAGCCGGTGGTAAGTGGCGTTGCGGTCCGTGAGGGCCGCGGGTGCCGCATGCGATCGGCACGCACAAGCCAGACAGACCACCGTCGAGGGCCGGCCGGCCCTCGTGAGCTCGAGAAGACGACGGAGACGTAGTGCCTACGATCCAGCAGCTCGTCCGCAAGGGCCGGTCCACGAAGGCCGTGGCGTCGAAGACGCCGGCCCTCAAGGACTCGCCCCAGCGGCGCGGCGTGTGCACCCGCGTGTACACCACCACCCCCAAGAAGCCGAACTCCGCGCTCCGCAAGGTCGCGCGCGTCAAGCTGTCCTCGGGCACCGAGGTCACGGCGTACATCCCCGGCGTCGGCCACAACCTGCAGGAGCACTCGATCGTGCTCGTCCGCGGCGGCCGTGTGAAGGACCTCCCGGGTGTCCGTTACAAGATCGTGCGTGGCGCGCTCGACACGCAGGGCGTGAAGAACCGCAAGCAGGCCCGCAGCAAGTACGGCGCGAAGAAGGAGAAGGCCTGATGCCTCGCAAGGGTCCGGCCCCCAAGCGGCCGCTCATCGTCGATCCCGTCTACGGGTCGCCCGTCGTCACGCAGCTGATCAACAAGGTCCTGCTCGACGGCAAGAAGTCCACCGCCGAGGCGATCGTCTACGGCGCCCTCGAGGGCGTCCGTGCCAAGACGGACCAGGACCCGGTCGTCGTGCTCAAGCGCGCGCTGGAGAACGTCCGCCCGGCCCTCGAGGTCCGCTCCCGCCGTGTCGGTGGCGCCACCTACCAGGTGCCCGTCGAGGTCCGCCCCGCGCGCTCCACGACGCTCGCGCTGCGCTGGCTCACCGACTTCTCGCGCGCCCGTCGCGAGAAGACGATGACCGAGCGCCTGATGAACGAGATCCTCGACGCCTCCAACGGCCTCGGTGCCGCGGTGAAGCGCCGCGAGGACATGCACAAGATGGCCGACTCGAACAAGGCGTTCGCGCACTACCGCTGGTGATGCGCTCAGGACGGCTCCGGGTGACCCCCGGGGCCGTCCGCGGATCCGGAGCCGGCCGGGGGCCGGGCCTCCGGCCCGGCTTCCGACCTTCCACCGACCAAGGGGAAAGACACCGTGGCACTCGACGTGCTGACCGACCTGAAGAAGGTCCGCAACATCGGCATCATGGCCCACATCGATGCCGGCAAGACGACCACCACCGAGCGCATCCTGTACTACACGGGTGTGAACTACAAGATCGGTGAGACGCACGACGGTGCGTCGACGATGGACTGGATGGAGCAGGAGCAGGAGCGCGGCATCACGATCACGTCCGCCGCGACGACCTGCTACTGGAAGAACAACCAGATCAACATCATCGACACCCCCGGTCACGTGGACTTCACCGTCGAGGTCGAGCGCTCCCTGCGCGTGCTCGACGGCGCGGTCGCCGTCTTCGACGGCAAGGAGGGCGTGGAGCCCCAGTCCGAGACCGTGTGGCGCCAGGCCGACAAGTACGACGTCCCGCGCATCTGCTTCGTCAACAAGATGGACAAGCTGGGTGCCGACTTCTACTTCACGGTCGACACGATCGTCAACCGCCTCAAGGCGAAGCCGCTGGTCATCCAGCTGCCGATCGGCGCCGAGAACGACTTCATCGGCGTCGTCGACCTGCTCGAGATGAAGGCGCTGGTCTGGCACGGCGAGACGAAGCTCGGCGAGAGCTACGACGTCGAGGAGATCCCGGCCGACCTCCAGGAGAAGGCCGAGCAGTACCGCAACGAGCTCATCGAGGCCGTCGCGGAGACCGACGAGGCGCTGCTCGAGAAGTACCTGGGCGGCGAGGAGCTCACGATCGACGAGATCAAGGGCGGCATCCGCCACCTCGTGATCAACTCGGAGGCCTTCCCGGTCCTGTGCGGCTCGGCGTTCAAGAACAAGGGCGTGCAGCCCATGCTCGACGCCGTGATCGACTACCTGCCGTCGCCGCTCGACGTCCCCTCGATCGAGGGCCACGACGTCAAGGACGAGGAGAAGGTCGTCGAGCGTCACGCGGACGCCTCGGAGCCGTTCTCGGCCCTGGCGTTCAAGGTCGCCGCGCACCCGTTCTTCGGCAAGCTCACCTACGTGCGCGTGTACTCCGGCAAGGTCGAGCAGGGCGCCCAGGTGCTCAACACGACCAAGGGCAAGCGTGAGCGCATCGGCAAGCTCTTCCAGATGCACTCCAACAAGGAGAACCCGGTCCCCGAGGCGCAGGCGGGTCACATCTACGCCTTCATCGGGCTCAAGGACGTCACCACCGGTGACACCCTGAGCGACCCGGGCAACCCGGTCATCCTCGAGTCGATGACCTTCCCCGAGCCGGTCATCGACGTGGCCATCGAGCCGAAGACGAAGGCCGACCAGGAGAAGCTGTCGACCGCGATCCAGAAGCTCGCCGAGGAGGACCCGACCTTCCGCGTGAAGCTGGACGAGGAGACCGGCCAGACCGTCATCGGCGGCATGGGCGAGCTCCACCTCGACATCCTCGTCGACCGCATGCGTCGCGAGTTCAAGGTCGAGGCGAACGTCGGCAAGCCGCAGGTGGCGTACCGCGAGACGATCCGCCGCACGGCGGAGAAGATCGACTACACGCACAAGAAGCAGACCGGTGGCTCGGGCCAGTTCGCGAAGGTCCAGGTGACCTTCGAGCCGCTCGACACGGCCGAGGGCGAGCTCTACGAGTTCGCGAACGCCGTGACCGGTGGCCGCATCCCGCGCGAGTACATCCCCTCCGTCGACGCCGGTATCCAGTCGGCGATGCAGCAGGGCGTGCTGGCCGGGTTCCCCGTCGTGGGCGTCAAGGCCACGCTGCTCGACGGTGCCTACCACGACGTCGACTCCTCGGAGATGGCGTTCAAGATCGCCGGCTCGATGGTCTTCAAGGAGGGCATCAAGCGCGCCGACCCGGTGCTGCTCGAGCCCGTCATGGCCGTCGAGGTCCGGACGCCCGAGGAGTACATGGGTGAGGTGATCGGCGACATCAACTCGCGTCGTGGGATGATCCAGTCCATGGAGGACGCGACCGGTGTCAAGGTCGTGCGCGCCCAGGTACCGTTGAGCGAGATGTTCGGGTACATCGGTGACCTGCGTTCCAAGACGCAGGGCCGCGCCGTGTACTCGATGCAGTTCGACAGCTACGCCGAGGTTCCTCGCAACGTTGCTGACGAGATCATCAAGAAGACCCGGGGCGAGTGAGTCCCCACAGGTCGACGACCAGCACAACCATCAACCTGTAGGAAACCCCCGTCGCCCCGCGGGATGTAGGCTCTCTCGCCGAGTCTCGCAACGTTCGGGAACATCTACCCAAGTCCCAGGAGGACCCCAGTGGCTAAGGCCAAGTTCGAGCGGACCAAGCCGCACGTCAACATCGGCACGATCGGGCACGTCGACCACGGCAAGACGACGCTGACCGCCGCGATCTCGAAGACGCTTGCGGACACGTACCCCGACCTGCCGGCGAACACGCAGCGCAACTTCGACGAGATCGACGCCGCGCCGGAGGAGAAGCAGCGCGGTATCACGATCAACATCGCGCACATCGAGTACGAGACGCCGAAGCGTCACTACGCGCACGTCGACGCGCCGGGTCACGCCGACTACATCAAGAACATGATCACCGGTGCCGCCCAGATGGACGGCGCGATCCTGGTGGTCGCGGCGACCGACGGTCCGATGGCCCAGACGCGCGAGCACGTGCTGCTGGCCCGCCAGGTGGGCGTCCCCTACCTGCTGGTCGCGCTGAACAAGGCCGACATGGTCGACGACGAGGAGATCCTCGAGCTCGTCGAGATGG
Source organism: Isoptericola sp. NPDC057391 (assembly GCF_042668085.1). Lineage (NCBI taxonomy): Bacteria > Bacillati > Actinomycetota > Actinomycetes > Micrococcales > Promicromonosporaceae > Isoptericola > Isoptericola sp. NPDC057391. The sequence continues at coordinate 13,381 of NZ_JBHVBO010000030.1, forward strand.
AGGTCCGCGAGCTGCTGTCGTCGCAGGAGTTCGACGGCGACAACGCGCCCGTCGTCCGCGTCTCCGGCCTCAAGGCCCTCGAGGGTGACCCCGAGTGGACCAAGAAGGTCCTGGAGCTCATGGAGGCCGTGGACGAGAACGTCCCCGACCCGGTCCGCGAGCTCGACAAGCCGTTCCTCATGCCGATCGAGGACGTCTTCACCATCACCGGCCGCGGCACCGTCGTGACCGGAAAGGTGGAGCGCGGTGCGCTCGACGTCAACTCCGAGGTCGAGATCGTCGGCATCCGTGCGCCCCAGAAGACCACGGTCACCGGTATCGAGACGTTCCACAAGCAGATGGACCAGGCCCAGGCCGGCGACAACACCGGTCTGCTCCTGCGCGGCATCAAGCGCGAGGACGTCGAGCGTGGCCAGGTCGTCGTGAAGCCGGGTTCGATCACCCCGCACACGAACTTCGAGGCGCAGGTCTACATCCTGGGCAAGGACGAGGGCGGCCGTCACAACCCGTTCTACTCGAACTACCGTCCGCAGTTCTACTTCCGGACCACGGACGTCACCGGCGTCATCACGCTGCCCGAGGGCACCGAGATGGTCATGCCCGGCGACAACACCGAGATGTCGGTGGAGCTGATCCAGCCCATCGCCATGGAGGAGGGCCTCGGCTTCGCCATCCGTGAGGGTGGCCGCACGGTCGGTTCCGGCCGTGTCACCAAGATCATCAAGTGATCATCGCTTGAGCTTGGTCGGCTGAAGCCCGGCTGATCGTCCGGAGGCCCGGGCCCGTGAAGGGTCCGGGCCTCCGGCACGTCCGGACGCGCCGTGCCCCTTGGGAGGTGCGTCCGGCGTCACAGCGGCAGAACCTCGTTCCGGCTTGGAATCACGGGGTTCCCTGTGGCAAGATGTTCAGGTTGCCTGTCACGGGCGCGTTCTTTCTCGTGTCGAACAGTGTGTAGCACCACGGTGCGTGCACCGGTCCGGTCTCCCGGAGCGGTCCACCCGCCTGGAGCGGTTCTCCTCTCGGAGGAGTCGCGGGGTTGCCGGCTGTCGACGCGCGTGAGCGCCCCGCGGGACACATGTCTCGACAGGCCAGACAGACGTCGTGGTCCGCCTCGCGCGGACCACAATCAACGGCCCCACGCCGGTTCGGTGTGCGCCCGGGTACGTCGCCTAGCGCGACACGCCCGAGCGCGGGGGTCGGACAGTAGCGGTTCGAGAGAGAGAGTCAGACGACGCCATGGCGGGACAGAAGATCCGCATCCGGCTCAAGTCCTACGACCACGAGGTCATCGACAGCTCGGCGCGCAAGATCGTCGACACGGTGACGCGCGCTGGTGCGACGGTCGTGGGTCCGGTGCCGCTGCCGACGGAGAAGAACGTCTTCACCGTCATCCGGTCGCCTCACAAGTACAAGGACAGCCGCGAGCACTTCGAGATGCGCACGCACAAGCGGCTCATCGACATCATCGACCCCACGCCGAAGGCCGTCGACTCGCTCATGCGGATCGACCTGCCTGCCGACGTGAACATCGAGATCAAGCTCTGAGGCTGGGATAGACATGACCAACCAGCAGAAGAACGTGACCGCGGTGCTCGGCACCAAGCTCGGCATGACGCAGCTGTGGGACGACGCCGGTCGTCTGGTCCCCGTCACCGTCGTGGCCGTCCCGACCAACGTCGTGACGCAGGTCCGCTCCGCGGACGCCGACGGCTACGCGGCCGTGCAGCTCGCCGCCGGCCAGATCGACCCGCGCAAGGTCACCAAGCCGCTCAAGGGCCACTTCGAGAAGGCCGGCGTCACGCCGCGTCGTCACGTCGCCGAGGTCCGCACCGAGGACGCCGCCGAGTTCACGCTCGGCCAGGAGATCACCGCCGAGGCCTTCGAGGCCGGTGCCGTGGTCGACGTCGTCGGCACCACCAAGGGCAAGGGCACCGCCGGTGTCATGAAGCGCCACGGCTTCTCCGGCGTCGGCGCCTCCCACGGTGCCCACCGCAACCACCGCAAGGCCGGCTCGATCGGCGGCGCCTCGACGCCGTCGCGCGTCTTCAAGGGCCTGCGGATGGCCGGTCGCATGGGCCACGCCCGCATGACCGTCCAGAACCTGACCGTCCACGCGGTCGACGCCGAGAAGGGTCTGCTGCTCGTCAAGGGCGCGGTTCCCGGCCCCAAGGGTGGCGTCGTCGTCGTGCGTACCGCCGCGAAGGGTGCGTGACCTCCATGGCCAACCAGACCGTCGACGTGCTCGACGCCCAGGGCAAGAAGGCCGGCTCCGCCGAGCTCCCCGCTGAGGTGTTCGACGTCGCGACCAACGTCCCGCTGATCCACCAGGTGGTCGTGGCGCAGCGCGCCGCCGCCCGCCAGGGGACGCACGCCACCAAGACCCGCGGCGACGTCCGCGGTGGTGGCAAGAAGCCGTACAAGCAGAAGGGCACCGGCCGCGCCCGCCAGGGTTCGACCCGCGCCCCGCAGTTCGCCGGCGGTGGCACCGTCCACGGCCCGCAGCCGCGCAAGTACGACCAGCGCACCCCCAAGAAGATGAAGGCCGCCGCGCTCCGTGGCGCCCTCTCCGACCGGGCTCGCGCCGGCCGCGTCCACGTGGTCTCCGGCTTCGGCCTCGACGGCGCGCCGTCGACCCGGACCGCCGTCAAGACGATCGCGGCGCTCACCGAGCGCGAGCACGTCCTCGTGGTCACCGAGCGCTCGGACGAGCTGACGATCCTGTCGCTCCGCAACGTCGAGCAGGTCCACCTGCTGACCGCGGACCAGCTCAACACCTACGACGTGCTCGTCTCCGACGACGTCGTCTTCACCGAGGGCGCGCTCGCCGCGTTCCTCGCCGGCCCGGCCACGGGCAAGAGCGTGAAGGCTGTCGCCACGGAGTCCGAGGCGGCCGAGACCGAGTCCGCCGAGAAGGAGGCCACCAAGTGACCGCCGTGACGAAGGACCCGCGCGACATCCTGATCGCGCCGGTCGTCTCCGAGAAGTCCTACAACCTCCTCGACGAGGGCAAGTACACCTTCGTCGTGGACCCGCGGGCCAACAAGACCGAGATCAAGATCGCGGTCGAGCAGGTCTTCGGCGTCAAGGTCGACTCGGTGAACACGATCAACCGCAAGGGCAAGGCGCGTCGCACGCGCTTCGGCCTGGGCAAGCGCAAGGACACGAAGCGCGCGATCGTGACCCTCCGTGAGGGCACGATCGACATCTTCGGCGGTCCGGCTTCCTGAGGCGCAGAGAGCAGATCGAGGACTAACCCATGGGAATCCGTAAGTACAAGCCGACGACGCCCGGCCGCCGCGGCGCCAGCGTCGCCGACTTCGTCGAGATCACGCGCTCCGAGCCGGAGAAGTCTCTGGTCCGTCCGCTGTCCAAGACGGGTGGGCGCAACAACTCCGGTCGCATCACGACCCGTCACAAGGGCGGTGGCCACAAGCGTGCCTACCGTGTGATCGACTTCCGTCGCCACGACAAGGACGGCGTGCCCGCCAAGGTCGCGCACATCGAGTACGACCCGAACCGCACGGCTCGGATCGCGCTCCTGCACTACGCGGACGGCACGAAGCGCTACATCGTCGCGCCGAACAAGCTGTCGCAGGGCGACGTCGTCGAGGCCGGTGCCGGCGCCGACATCAAGCCCGGCAACAACCTGCCGCTGCGCAACATCCCGACGGGTACGGTCATCCACGCCGTCGAGCTCCGCCCCGGTGGCGGCGCGAAGATCGCCCGCTCCGCGGGTGCCTCCGTGCAGCTCGTCGCGAAGGACGGCCCGTACGCGCAGCTCCGCATGCCGTCCGGCGAGATCCGCAACGTCGACCTGCGCTGCCGCGCCACGGTCGGCGAGGTGGGCAACGCCGAGCAGTCGAACATCAACTGGGGCAAGGCCGGCCGCAAGCGGTGGAAGGGCGTCCGCCCGACCGTCCGAGGCGTCGTCATGAACCCGGTCGACCACCCGCACGGTGGTGGTGAGGGCAAGACCTCCGGTGGTCGCCACCCGGTCAGCCCGTGGGGCCAGCCCGAGGGCCGGACCCGCCGCCCGAACAAGCCGAGCGACAAGCTGATCGTCCGCCGTCGCCGCACCGGCAAGAAGCGCTGATAAGGAGCCTGACAGATGCCTCGTAGCCTGAAGAAGGGCCCCTTCGTCGACGACCACCTGCAGAAGAAGGTGGACGCTCAGAACGAGAAGGGGACCAAGAACGTCATCAAGACCTGGTCCCGTCGGTCGGTCATCACGCCCGACTTCCTCGGTCACACCTTCGCCGTGCACGACGGCCGGAAGCACACCCCGGTCTTCGTCACCGAGGCGATGGTCGGCCACAAGCTCGGCGAGTTCGCTCCCACGCGAACCTTCCGCGGCCACGTGAAGGACGACAAGAAGGGCCGTCGCCGCTGACCCCCGGGTCAGCCGGACGACAGGCCCCGACGGTCTGAGAAAAGGAAGCAGGACAGCAATGGAAGCCAAGGCGCAGGCGCGGTTCGTCCGTGTCACGCCCCAGAAGGCCCGGCGCGTCGTGGACCTCATCCGTGGCAAGCAGGCCGCCGAGGCCGTCGCGGTGCTGAAGTTCGCGCCGCAGGCGGCGAGCGAGCCGATCCGCAAGGTCGTGGAGAGCGCCGTCGCGAACGCCCGGGTGAAGGCCGACCGCGCCAGCGAGCGCTTCGACGAGACGGAGCTCTTCGTCTCGGAGGCGTTCGTGGACGAGGGCCCGACCCTCAAGCGGTTCCGTCCGCGGGCCCAGGGGCGTGCGAGCCGGATCCTCAAGCGCACCAGCCACATCACCGTGGTCGTCGCACCGCGTGAGCAGAAGGAAGGGGCCCGATAGTGGGGCAGAAGGTTCACCCGCACGGGTACCGCCTCGGCATCACCACCGACCACCGGTCGCGCTGGTTCGCCGACAGCACCAAGCCTGGTCAGCGGTACCGCGACTACGTCCGCGAGGACGTGGCGATCCGCAAGCTCATGAGCACCGGCCTCGAGCGGGCCGGCATCTCCAAGGTCGAGGTCGAGCGCACCCGCGACCGCGTCCGCGTGGACATCCACACGGCGCGTCCGGGCATCGTCATCGGCCGCCGGGGAGCCGAGGCCGACCGCATCCGCGGCGAGCTCGAGAAGCTCACGGGCAAGCAGGTTCAGCTCAACATCCTCGAGGTCAAGAACGCGGAGATCGACGCGCAGCTGGTCGCGCAGGGCATCGCCGAGCAGCTCGCGAGCCGCGTCTCCTTCCGCCGCGCCATGCGCAAGGGCATCCAGTCCGCGCAGCGCGCCGGCGCCAAGGGCATCCGCGTGCAGGTCTCGGGCCGTCTCGGCGGCGCCGAGATGAGCCGGTCGGAGTTCTACCGCGAGGGTCGTGTGCCGCTGCACACGCTGCGCGCGAACATCGACTACGGCTTCTTCGAGGCCCGCACCACCTTCGGCCGCATCGGCGTGAAGGTGTGGATCTACAAGGGCGACATCACCGAGAAGGAGTTCGCCGCGCAGCAGGCCGCCGCCGCGCCCCGTCAGGGTCGTGGCCGTGGTGGCGAGCGTGGGGAGCGCCGCGGTGGCGGTCGTCGCCCCGAGCGTCAGGCCCAGCCGGCCGCCGAGAGCGCCCCCGCGTCCGACGCGGCCCCGGCGCCGGAGCAGGCTGCGGCCCCCGAGTCCGGAACGGAGGCCTGAGTCATGCTGATCCCCCGCAGGCTCAAGCACCGCAAGCAGCACCACCCCAAGCGCTCCGGCGCGGCCAAGGGTGGCACCACGATCGCGTTCGGCGACTACGGCATCCAGGCCCTCGAGCCCGCCTACGTCACCAACCGTCAGATCGAGGCTGCTCGTATCGCGATGACCCGTCACATCAAGCGTGGCGGCAAGGTCTGGATCAACATCTACCCGGACCGTCCCCTGACCAAGAAGCCCGCCGAGACCCGCATGGGTTCCGGCAAGGGCTCGCCCGAGTGGTGGGTCGCCAACGTCAAGCCCGGCCGGATCGTCTTCGAGCTGGCGGGTGTCGACGAGGAGCTGGCCCGTGAGGCCATGCGCCGCGCGATCCACAAGCTCCCGATGAAGTGCCGTTTCGTGGTGCGCGAGGGTGGTGCGAACTGATGGCAGTCGGAACCAAGGGCCTGGCCCCCGCTGACCTCGACGGGTTCGACGACGAGAAGCTGGTCGCCGAGCTGAAGAAGGCCAAGGAGGAGCTCTTCAACCTCCGCTTCCAGTCGGCCACCGGCCAGCTGGAGTCCCACGGTCGGATCAAGGCCGTCAAGCGCGACATCGCGCGGATCTACACGGTCCTGCACGAGCGCGAGCTCGGTATCCGCACGGCCCCGAGCGTGAGTGAGTGAGGCATCGATGAGCGAGAACACCAACGCGGTGGCCGCTGAGACGACCGCGCGCAGCACGCGCAAGGTCCGTCGTGGCTACGTCGTCAGCGACAAGATGGAGAAGACCATCGTCGTCGAGGTCGAGGACCGCAAGAAGCACCCCCTGTACGGCAAGGTCATGCGCACCACCACCAAGGTGAAGGCGCACGACGAGCAGAACTCCGCCGGTATCGGCGACCTGGTCGAGATCATGGAGACCCGTCCGCTGTCCGCGACCAAGCGGTGGCGCCTGACGGAGATCCTCGAGAAGGCCAAGTGATCCAGAAGGTCTTCTGACCTTCGGCCGGGGCGGGCCGTGACACACGTATGCGGCCCGTCCCGGTCACCACAGCAACTATCCGTTCGGCAAGGCTCGCCCGGGAGATCCCGGGACGAGAACCAGCTCGACGACAGGAGATCAATCGATGATCCAGCAGGAGTCGCGACTGCGGGTCGCCGACAACACGGGTGCCAAGGAGATCCTCTGCATCCGTGTTCTCGGTGGGTCCGGCCGTCGCTACGCCGGTATCGGCGACACGATCGTCGCCACCGTCAAGGACGCGATCCCCGGCGGCAACGTGAAGAAGGGCGACGTGGTCAAGGCCGTCGTCGTCCGGACCGCCAAGGAGCGCCGTCGTCCGGACGGTTCCTACATCAAGTTCGACGAGAACGCCGCCGTGATCCTCAAGAACGACGGTGAGCCCCGCGGCACCCGCATCTTCGGCCCGGTCGGGCGCGAGCTGCGCGACAAGCGGTTCATGAAGATCATCTCGCTGGCGCCGGAGGTGCTCTGACCATGGCGAAGATCAAGAAGGGCGACCAGGTGATCGTCATCGCCGGTCGCGACAAGGGCAAGACGGGCCGCGTGCTCGAGGTCCTCAAGGACTCCGACCGCGTCGTGGTCGAGGGCGTGCAGCGCGTCACCAAGCACGTCAAGGCCGGCCAGACGGCTCGCGGCACCCGCACGGGTGGCATCGAGACCGTCGAGGCGCCGATCCACGTCTCGAACGTGATGGTCGTCGACCCGGAGACCAAGAAGGGCACGCGCGTCGGGTTCCGTACCGAGCAGGTCGAGCGCGACGGCCGTACCCGCACCGTCCGTGTGCGCGTCGCCAAGCGTTCCGGGAAGGACATCTGATGACCGAGACCACTCTCGAGGCCCCGGCCACCCCGCGCCTCAAGCAGAAGTACCGCGAGGAGATCATCGCGGCGCTGCGCGAGGAGTTCGGCCACCAGAACATCCAGCAGGTCGCCGGTCTGACCAAGATCGTCGTCAACATGGGTGTCGGTGACGCCGCCAAGGACTCCAAGCTCATCGAGGGCGCGATCCGCGACCTCACGGCGATCACCGGGCAGAAGCCCCAGGTGACCCGGGCCAAGAAGTCCATCGCGCAGTTCAAGCTGCGCGAGGGCATGCCGATCGGCGCGCACGTCACGCTGCGCGGCGACCGGATGTGGGAGTTCCTCGACCGGCTGCTGTCGATCGCGCTGCCGCGTATCCGCGACTTCCGCGGTCTGAGCCCGAAGCAGTTCGACGGGCACGGCAACTACACCTTCGGTCTCACGGAGCAGTCGATGTTCCACGAGATCGACCAGGACAAGATCGACCGCGTCCGCGGCATGGACATCACGGTCGTGACCACGGCGACGACCGATGACGAGGGCCGCTCCCTGCTGCGCCGTCTCGGCTTCCCCTTCAAGGAGAACTGACATGGCGAAGAAGGCCCTGATCAACAAGGCGAACGCCAAGCCGAAGTTCGCCGTCCGCGCCTACACCCGGTGCCAGCGCTGCGGCCGTCCGCACTCGGTCTACCGCAAGTTCGGCCTGTGCCGGATCTGCCTGCGGGAGATGGCCCACCGCGGCGAGCTCCCCGGCGTCACCAAGAGCAGCTGGTAAAACCACTACGCCGCAGGTCCGGGCGGTACCTCGGTACCGCCCGGATACCCCGGCGAGGAAGGGCTGGAGCCCAATGACCATGACAGACCCCATCGCAGACATGCTCACGCGTCTGCGCAACGCGAACTCGGCGCACCACGAGACGGTCACCATGCCGCACTCGAAGCTGAAGTCGAACATCGCGGAGATCCTGCAGGCGCAGGGTTACATCTCCGGCTGGACCGTCGAGGACGCGAAGGTGGGCAAGTCGCTCACCCTCACGCTGAAGTACGGCCCGAGCCGCGAGCGCGCCCTCACCGGCGTGCGCCGCGTCTCGAAGCCCGGCCTCCGCGTCTACGCGAAGTCCACCAACCTGCCCCAGGTCCTCGGCGGCCTCGGCGTGGCGATCCTGTCCACGTCCTCCGGCCTGCTGACGGACCGTCAGGCCCAGGCCAAGGGCGTGGGCGGCGAAGTCCTCGCCTACGTCTGGTAATCCGGAAAGGAGAATCGCCATGTCTCGAATCGGCAAGCTCCCCGTTCCGGTCCCGGCCGGCGTGGACGTCACCATCAGCGGTGCGCTCGTGACCGTCAAGGGCCCGAAGGGGACCCTGGAGCACACGGTGCCCGCCCCCATCACGGTCGCTCAGGACGACGGCTCCCTCGTGGTGTCGCGCCCGGACGACGAGCGTGAGTCCCGTGCGCTGCACGGCCTCACCCGTACCCTCCTGGCCAACATCGTCACCGGTGTGACCCAGGGCTACGAGAAGAAGCTCGAGATCGTCGGTACCGGTTACCGCGTCGCGGCCAAGGGGCAGAGCCTGGAGTTCGCTCTCGGCTTCTCGCACCCGGTCACCGTGACCGCTCCCGAGGGCATCACCTTCGCGGTGGAGAGCCCGACCAAGTTCTCGGTCGCGGGCATCGACAAGCAGCAGGTCGGCGAGGTCGCAGCGAACATCCGCAAGATCCGCAAGCCCGAGCCTTACAAGGGCAAGGGCGTGCGCTACGCCGGCGAGGTCGTCCGCCGCAAGGTCGGAAAGGCTGGTAAGTGATGGCTCTCAAGGTTCTGGGCAAGGGCAAGGCCGTCGCTCGTCAGCGCCGTCACCTGCGCCTGCGCAAGAAGATCAAGGGCACCGCGGCGCGTCCGCGCCTCGTCGTGACCCGCTCCTCGCGCCACATGGTGGCGCAGGTCGTCGACGACACGGTCGGCAAGACCGTGGCCTCGGCCTCGACCCTCGAGGCCGACCTGCGCGCCCTCGACGGCGACAAGACCGCGAAGGCCCGCAAGGTCGGCGAGCTCGTCGCCGCGCGTGCCAAGGCCGCCGGCGTCGAGACCGTGGTCTTCGACCGCGGTGGCAACAAGTACCACGGTCGGGTGGCTGCGGTCGCCGACGGCGCCCGGGAAGCGGGGCTGGAGCTGTGATGGCCGACGTCCGCGAGTTCGCACGGAAGATGAGGATCCTCTGATGGCTGCAGGGCAGCGCACCGGCGCCCCCCAGGGCGCCAACGAGTCCAACAAGAACGACGGCCGCCGCGGCGGCGGTCGCCGCGACGACCGTCGTGGCGGTGGCCGCGACGCCGCCGACAAGAACGCCTTCGTCGAGCGCGTGGTGACGATCAACCGCGTCTCGAAGGTCGTCAAGGGTGGTCGCCGCTTCAGCTTCACCGCGCTGGTCGTGGTGGGCGACGGCGACGGCACCGTCGGTGTCGGCTACGGCAAGGCCAAGGAGGTGCCCGCGGCGATCGCCAAGGGTGTCGAGGAGGCGAAGAAGAACTTCTTCCGCGTCCCGCGCATCCAGGGCACCATCCCGCACCCCGTCCAGGGTGAGGAGGCCGCCGGCGTCGTGTTCCTGCGTCCGGCCTCGCCGGGTACCGGTGTGATCGCCGGTGGTCCGGTGCGCGCCGTGCTGGAGTGCGCCGGCATCCACGACGTGCTGAGCAAGTCGCTCGGCTCGTCCAACTCGATCAACATCGTGCACGCCACCGTCGCGGCCCTCCAGGGTCTCGAGGAGCCGGCTGCCGTGGCCGCCCGCCGTGGTCTGCCGCTCGAGGACGTGGCCCCGGCCGCGCTCCTGCGTGCACAGGCCGCCGGGCTCGCCGAGAAGGCGGCCAAGGCTGACGAGAAGGTGGGTGCGTGATGCCTCGTCTGAAGGTCACCCAGGTCAAGTCCGCCATCGGCGGCAAGCAGAACCAGCGTGACACGCTGCGGACCCTCGGCCTCAAGCGGATCGGCGACACCGCCGTGAAGGAGGACCGTCCGGAGATCCGTGGCATGGTCACCACGGTGGCGCACCTCGTCACCGTCGAGGAGGTCGAGTGATCGTGGCTGAGAACAAGGCCGACAACACCGAGAAGGCGGGTCAGCCGCTCAAGGTCCACCACCTGCGTCCGGCTCCCGGCGCCAAGACCGCCAAGACCCGCGTGGGTCGTGGTGAGGCGTCGAAGGGTAAGACGGCGGGTCGCGGTACCAAGGGTACGAAGGCTCGCTACCAGGTTCCCGAGCGCTTCGAGGGCGGGCAGATGCCTCTGCACATGCGCCTCCCGAAGCTGCGCGGGTTCAAGAACCCGTTCCGCGTCGAGTACCAGGTCGTCAACCTGGACAAGCTCGCCGCGCTGTACCCCGAGGGTGGCTCCGTCACCGTCGAGGGCCTCGTCGCCAAGGGCGCGGTCCGCAAGGGTCAGCCGGTGAAGGTGCTCGGCAACGGCGAGATCACCGTCAAGCTGGACGTCACGGTCGACCGCGTCTCCGGCTCCGCCAAGGACAAGATCCTGGCGGCCGGCGGCACGGTCTCCGAGGACTGACATCCGCATCAGGGCCGGCGGCGCACACGCGCTGCCGGCCCTGTGTGCTCCCGGCACGCCTCGGCGGGCCGGGCCACCGCGACGGCGTGTGGTCTGGATCACTGGTCCGGGGCACGTAGAATCCGTCACGGTCCGAGCCATGCACCTGATCCGGGTGACGGCGAGGCCGGGGTCTCCCCGGCCGGACCTTGACCGAGTCGGCGTGCCGGCGGCGTGGCCCACGGGCCGCGGTGCCGGGAGCTCGCGCCACGCCTCGCCGGTCCCCGGCGACACGACAACCCGCCGCGGCGGGCCAGGAGGATAGGTGCTCAGCGCATTCGGCCGGGCTTTCCGGACACCGGACCTGCGGCGCAAGCTGCTGTTCACGATCGCGATCATGGCGCTCTTCCGGGTGGGGTCGCTCGTGCCCACACCCGGCGTCGACTACGGCAACGTGCAGCAGTGCGTCGCGGCCCTCGAGGGCAGCACCTCGCTGCTCGGCCTCGTCAACGTCTTCAGCGGCGGTGCGCTCCTGCAGCTGTCGATCTTCGCGCTCGGCATCATGCCGTACATCACCGCGAGCATCATCGTGCAGCTGCTGCGCGTGGTCATCCCGCGGTTCGAGGCCCTGCACAAGGAGGGCCAGTCGGGGCAGGCGAAGCTCACGCAGTACACGCGCTACCTGACGATCGCCCTGGCGATCCTGCAGTCGACGACGATCATCACGACCGCGCGCACCGGGATGCTCTTCCAGGGCTGCCCCGTCGACGTGATCGCGGACGACAGCTTCATGACCGCCACGCTGATGGTCGTCACCATGACGGCCGGTACCGGCCTGGTCATGTGGCTCGGCGAGATGATCACGGAGCGCGGCGTCGGCAACGGCATGTCCCTGCTGATCTTCACGTCGATCGCGGCGAGCTTCCCGTCGGCCCTCTGGTCGATCGCCGGCGGCTCGAACGGCCCGCTGAACTTCATCGTCATGATCCTGGTGATCGTGCTCGTCGTGGGGCTGGTCGTCTTCGTCGAGCAGTCCCAGCGCCGCATCCCCGTGCAGTACGCGAAGCGCATGGTGGGGCGCCGCATGTACGGCGGCACCAGCACCTACATCCCGATCAAGATCAACATGGCCGGCGTCATCCCGGTCATCTTCGCGGCGTCGATCCTCGCCATCCCCGGGCTGATCGCCCAGTTCGGCGAGCCGACCGCGGACTGGGTCGTGTGGATCTCCGACAACCTGGTCCAGCAGTCCGACCCGCTGTACATCGTGCTGTACGTGCTGATGGTCATCTTCTTCGCGTTCTTCTACACGTCGATCACGTTCAACCCGGACGAGGTCGCGGACAACATGAAGAAGTACGGCGGCTTCATCCCCGGTATCCGCGCGGGCCGGCCCACGGCCGAGTACCTCGACTACGTGATCACCCGCATCACGTCCGCGGGCTCGATCTACCTCGCCATCGTGGCCCTCATCCCCACGATCGTGCTCGTGGTGCTGGGAGTCACCACGAACATCCCGTTCGGCGGCACGTCGATCCTCATCATCGTGGGCGTCGGGCTCGAGACCGTGAAGCAGATCGACTCCCAGCTCCAGCAGCGTCATTACGAAGGGTTCCTCCGTTGACCGAGACGACCGAAGGCGGCCCCGCCGCTGCCACGCCGACCACCCGCCGCGAGCTCCACGGCGCCCCCAGCGCCGAGGCGCGGGTGACGCGCCTGGTGATCATGGGGCCGCAGGGCGCGGGCAAGGGCACGCAGGCCGCGCGCCTGGCCGAGCTCTTCAACATCCCCGCCATCTCGACGGGCGACATCTTCCGCGCCAACATCAAGGGCGGCACGGAGCTCGGCAAGCTCGCGCAGGAGTACAGCGCCAAGGGCGAGCTCGTCCCGGACGAGGTCACCGACCAGATGGTGCGCTCCCGCCTCGGCGAGGACGACGTGAAGGCCGGCTTCCTGCTCGACGGCTACCCGCGCAACGCGCACCAGGTCGAGGCCCTGGACGGCATCCTGGCCGACCTCGGCTGGGAGCTGGACGGCGTCATCGAGCTCACCGCCGCGCGCGACGAGCTCCTGTCGCGGATCGCCAAGCGTGCCGAGATCGAGGGCCGGGAGGACGACACCCCGGAGGCGATCGCGCGTCGGCTCGACATCTACGACGAGCAGACCGCGCCGCTGACCGCGGCCTACTCCGAGCGGGGCCTCCTCGCGAAGGTGGACGGCATCGGCGACGTCTCCGAGGTCACCGAGCGCATCGTCCAGGCGCTGGCCGCCGAGCTCGGCTGAGGCCCGCGACCCCATGATCTTCGGTTCGCGCGAGCGCATCGAGCTCAAGACGCCCGACCAGGTGCGCGTCATGCGTCGTGCGGGCCTGGTCGTCGCCTCGGCGCTCGACGCGGTGCGCGCGGCGGCGCGTCCGGGCATGACGACGGCGGACCTCGACGCGGTCGCGGCGCGCGTCATCGCGGAGGCGGGGGCGACCCCGTCGTTCCTCGGCTACGAGGGCTACCCCGCGACGATCTGCGTCTCGGTCTCGGAGGAGGTCATCCACGGCATCCCCGGCGGCCGTGTGCTCGAGGTCGGCGACGTCGTGTCGATCGACTGCGGCGCGATCGTGGACGGCTGGCACGGCGACTCGGCGATCAGCCTCGTGCTGGGCCCGGACGGCGCGCTGGACGTCGAGGCGCCGGACACCGAGGCGCCGGACCCCGAGGGTGCCACGCCGGGCGACGGCGTCGATGCCGCGGACCTCGACCTCGTCCGCGCCACGCGGACGGCCATGTGGGCGGGGATCGCGGCGCTGGCCGGAGGCAAGCGCCTGGGCGACGTCGGCACGGCCGTCGAGGCGGCGGTCGAGCTGGCCGGCGGCGTCTCCGGCGTCGAGTACGGGATCGTCGAGGACTACGTGGGGCACGGCATCGGCACCGCGATGCACCAGCCCCCCGACGTCGTGAACTTCCGGACGTCGGACCGCGGTCCGCGGCTGCGGTCGGGCATGTGCCTCGCCGTGGAGCCGATGGTGACGCGGGGGAGCGGGGCGACCCGGGTCCTCGCGGACGACTGGACGGTGGTGACGCAGGACGGCTCCCGGGCCGCGCACTGGGAGCACACCGTCGCCCTCCTCGACGGCGGCATCAGCGTGCTGACGGCCGCGGACGGCGGCCGCGCGGGTCTCGCCCCGTTCGAGGTCGAGCCGGTGCCCCTCGACGTGTGACCGACGCCCTCTGCCGCGTGGTCGCAGCTGCTGGTGCCATGGAGTACGATGGTCTGTCGGGTGTAGTCCGTTCGGCAGTTCCTCGATCTGTCGGCGCGAGTTGGTGGCGCCGCAGACCAGCACCGGCCCGACGATACGTCGGCCGGTCGGGACGAGGGTGAGCAGGCGGCACGCACGACATCCGGACCTCCGTCACGTCGGTGACGGGCGCCCGGGGACAGACGAGAGTTAGCGGAGGACATGGCAAAGAAGGACGGCGTCATCGAGATCGAGGGCAGCGTGGTCGAGGCCCTGCCGAACGCGATGTTCCGTGTGGAGCTGGCGAACGGCCACAAGGTCCTCGCGCACATCTCGGGCAAGATGCGTCAGCACTACATCCGCATCCTCCCGGAGGACCGCGTCGTGGTCGAGCTCAGCCCGTACGACCTGTCCCGCGGTCGGATCGTCTACCGCTACAAGTAACCACCACCCCATCGAGCGCCGTCGTGGCGCCGGCACCCGCCGGCGTGCGTACGGCGGCGGAGGAACACTGATGAAGGTCAAGCCGAGCGTCAAGAAGATCTGCGACAAGTGCAAGGTGATCCGCCGGCACGGTCGCGTCATGGTGATCTGCGACAACCTGCGCCACAAGCAGCGCCAGGGCTGATCGCAGCCACCGCCTGACGGCACGCGCTCGCCGTCGGACACAGCGCACCACCACGAACCTCGACCCCCGCTTCCGGAGCGAAGCTCCTCGCGGGACGGTCGCAGGGGAACCTCCGGTCCAGGGGCCGGGGCCCGCGGTCTTCGCGGGAGGGCGGTGCGGCAGACCTCTGGACGAAGTACAGGAGCCGGAAGGCACATGGCACGTCTGATCGGCGTCGACCTCCCCCGCGAGAAGCGGCTCGAGGTTGCGCTCACCTACATCTACGGCGTCGGCCGTACCCGCGCCCAGCAGACGCTGGCCGCGACCGGGATCAACCCGGACCTGCGGGTCAAGGACCTCGGCGACGACCAGCTCGTCGCCCTCCGCGACTACCTGGAGGGCAACTTCCAGCTCGAGGGCGACCTGCGCCGCGAGGTCGCCGCCGACATCCGCCGCAAGGTCGAGATCGGCACCTACCAGGGCCTGCGTCACCGCCGCGGCCTCCCGGTGCGCGGCCAGCGCACCAAGACCAACGCGCGCACCCGCAAGGGCCCGAAGCGCACCGTGGCGGGCAAGAAGAAGGCCCGCTGAGAGCAGTCCGTGGCGTGGTCGGCTCCCCGAGCTGAACCGCCCCGGTCCGATCAGACCAGGAGATCAGAGAACACATGCCTCCCAAGACTCGTGCCACGGCCGCGCGCAAGCCGCGTCGCAAGGACAAGAAGAACGTCCCGCTCGGCCAGGCTCACATCAAGAGCACCTTCAACAACACGATCGTCTCGATCACCGACCCCTCGGGCGCCGTGATCTCGTGGGCGTCCGCCGGCCACGTCGGCTTCAAGGGCTCCCGCAAGTCCACGCCGTACGCCGCGCAGCTCGCCGCCGAGTCGGCCGCCCGCCGCGCCCAGGAGCACGGTGTCAAGAAGGTCGACGTCTTCGTCAAGGGCCCGGGCTCCGGTCGTGAGACCGCGATCCGCTCCCTGCAGGCGACCGGCCTCGAGGTCGGCTCGATCCAGGACGTGACGCCCCAGGCGCACAACGGCTGCCGTCCCCCGAAGCGCCGCCGCGTCTGACCCTCCCGACGTCGTCGGGCCCCGGGGCCGGGGGGTGGGGCCCCGGGCCGGGCCGGGGTGGTTTAG
>NZ_JBHVBO010000031.1:0-27272 GCF_042668085.1 Isoptericola sp. NPDC057391
CCTTCGGGTCACCGCCGCGTCGTCGTGCCCGCGCGCGTCAGCGGGCGGCGGACGCGCGCCGCCGGCGGCGCACCGCGCTGACCACGGAGCCGATCACCAGCAGGGCGCCGGCCGCGGCGAGCAGCACGATGGCGGCCAGCTCGACGTCGATGTGCGCGCCCGCGGCGTTCGCCACCAGCCCCACGCCGAACGCGACGACGAGGAAGCCCCACACGATCGTGCTGGGCCGCGGACCGGTGCCGGCGTGCGTCTCGTCCGGGGCGACGACCGGCTCCACCGGAGGCGCCGGGGCCGCCGGGGTCGCGGGCGTCGCCGGACCGGGCACGGTGCCGCCGTAGCCCGGGGCCGGCGTCTCCGGCTCGGGGCTCGCGGAGCGCTCCGGCTGGTCGAAGATCGACAGCGGGTCGTCCGGCCCCGCCACGGGGAACGCGCGGGTGTCGCCCGAGCCGGGGTAGGCCTGCGTCTCGTCCGCCGCCGGGAGGGCCCGGGTCTCGTCCGCTGCCGGCAGTGCCCGGGTCTCGTCGGCGGCAGGGAGGGCCTGGGTCTCGTCGGCGGCCGGCAGGGCCTGCGTCTCGTCCGGCTCGGGGCCGGGCGTGGTGGGCTTGTCGTCGCTCATCGGGACTCCTCGATGGTCAGGTCGCCGGCGCGGACGTCGACGTCGAGCAGCAGGCGCGCGCCGTCGCCCTCGCGCACCTCGTCGGTGCGGAAGCGGGCGGGCCCGTTCGTGTAGGTGTTGACGGAGCTGTCCTGGCCGTCGGCGCGCCAGGTGGCGTTGCCGGCGATGACCTCCACCTCCGCCTCGACGGCCTCGTCGGCGGGGATCCGCACCACGGTGCTCCCGGCGGTCATCGAGATCGGGACGACGACGGGGTCGCCGGGCGCCACGTCGGCGAGGTCGAGGGCCGTGAGGTCGACGACGGCGCTGCCGAACCGGACGTGCACGCCGTCCTCGGCCTCGTCGACCGTGGTCGGGGTCAGCGTGCCGTCGCTGATGATCGCGGCGGCGCCCGACTGCGGGTCGTCGTCCCAGAACTCCCAGGAGTCGCGGTCCCCGGCGAAGGGCCAGGTGACCACGCCGGCGATCAGCGCCAGGATGGCGAGGAACGTCAGGCCGCCGCCGCGCCGGCCGCGCAGGCCCGTCACCACCAGCCCGAGCCCCAGGACCACGATCGACACGCCCAGCCACGTGGGGCCGAGGGGCAGGTCGAGGTTCCCGGTGCGGTCGGCCACGAGGAGCAGCGCGCCCGCGAGCAGCACGAGCCCGAGGACGATCCCGACGGCGGCGGCGCCGGGGCCACGGCGCACGGGCCGCGGGGGTCGCGCCGGGACGACCGGGGGAGCCGGGGGAGCCGGGGGTGCGGCCGGCGCGGGCGCGGTGGCCCAGGCGCCGGACGGAGCGGTGGGGGCGTCGGGAGCGGCGGAGGCCGCGGGGGCCGTGGCCCAGGAGCCCGCGGGGCTCGCGGGCTCGGCCGGCGGCGGGGGCGTCTGGGGCGGGGTCGTCAGGTACGGGGCCGGGGGCGCCGGGGTGAAGGAGCCCGTGGACGAGGGTCCGCCGGCGGCGGGGTCGTCGGTCGTGCCGGGCGCCGGCGCGGCCGGGTACGGGGGAGCCGCGGGGTACGGCGGCGCTGGCGGGGCGCCGGGGCCGCCGTTCCGCGGGCGGCGGTCACGGATCAGCTTGACGACCAGCCAGACGATCCCGACCCAGACAGCCACCCACAGGAGCCCGCCGATCCACTCGATCCCGAAGCCCCACCACCCGAGGCCGTTGTTCCACGCGAAGCCGACGATGAGCGCGACGACCGCCCCGAGCAGCGCGACGTCGAAGTCGCCGCGGAACGCCTGCTGCAGGTGGATGCGGCCGTCCCGCTCCGGCAGCAGCGCCCACGCGATCGCGTAGATGACGATGCCCGCGCCGGTGAGGAAGAAGCTGAGGATCAGCAGGCCGCGCACCAGCAGCGGGTCCAGGCCGAACCGGTCGGCCACGCCGCCCGCGACGCCGCCGACCCACCGGTTGTCCGACCGGGTGAGGCCGATGCGGCGGATGGAGTCGAAGAAGCCGTCGCCGGTGCGGCGCGGCGGGGTGCCGCCCGCGGCGGGCGTGCCGCCTGCTCCGGGCTGCGGCCCGGGCGGCTGGGGGAGGTCGTCGGTGCTCATGGCTCCATCCTGGCGAGCGGGCGGGCGCCACGGCATCGGGTGCTGCCCTGACGCGACCCTGATTCGGCGGGGCGGGCGACCCTGAAACCTCGGGATCGTGCGCCCCGGGGCGCCCCCGCCGTGCCAGGATCGGGAGCATGACCACCGAGCGACCCCCGCGCCTCCCGCTGCGCCGGCCCCCGCAGGGGCGGCTGCTCGCCGGCGTCGCCGCGGGCCTCGCCGCGCACCTGGGCCTCCCGGTCGTCGTGGTCCGCATCGCCTTCCTCCTCCTCACCCTCGTCGGGGGCGCGGGGGCGGTGGCCTACGTGTTCTGGTGGGTGACCGTGCCGTCGGGCGACCCGCGGCAGGCCGCGGACACCACGCCCACGTCGCTGCAACGGCTCGCGCCGCGCCTGCGCCTGCGGGGCCCGGTCGCGGCCCTGCCCGTGCGCGACGTCCTCCTCGGGGCGGCCCTCATCGCCGGCGCGTTCATCCTGGTCGCGATCCGCGCGGGGTGGGACGTCGGGGCGTCGTGGGTGCTGCCGGCTCTCGTCGCCGTCGGCGGCCTGGCGCTCGCGTGGAGCCAGCTCGACGCCGCGCAGCGCGGTCGCCTCGGGGACGGGGGCAGCGGCACCCGCCGTTCCACCCTCGTGCTGCGGCTCGTGGGCGGCGTCGTCCTCGTCATGGTGGGCGTGCTGCTCCTCATCGGCCAGGACGCCCCCGTGCAGGTGCTGCTGCAGGCGGCCGTGGCGTCGCTCGCGGTCCTCGCGGGCGCCGCGCTCATGCTGGCGCCCTGGTGGCTGCGGCTGGTGCGCGAGCTGGGCGACGAGCGCGCCGCCCGCGCGCGCGAGGCCGAGCGGGCCGACATCGCCGCGCACCTGCACGACTCCGTGCTGCAGACCCTCGCCCTCATCCGTTCGCGGGCCGACGACCCGGAGGCGGTGGCCCGCATGGCCCGCGCCCAGGAGCGCGAGCTGCGCGAGTGGCTGTACACCGACCGCACCGCCCCGGGCACGTCGCTCGCGGCCGAGCTGCGCGCCCTCGTGGCGGAGGTCGAGGACGGCCGGGCCGTCGAGGTCGAGTCGGTCATGGTGGGCGACTGCGTGCCCACGGAGGAGACGTCCGCGCTCCTGCAGGCGTCCCGCGAGGCGCTCGTGAACGCCGTCGTGCACGGTCGTCCGCCGGTGACGGTCTACCTCGAGGTGACCGACGCGGCCGTGGAGGTGTTCGTCCGCGACCGCGGCGACGGGTTCGAGATGGACGACATCGCGCCCGACCGCTTCGGGGTGCGAGAGTCGATCCTGGGCCGCGTGCACCGGCGCGGTGGCACCGCCGACGTCACCAGCCGCCCCGGCTGGGGCACCGAGGTACGGCTGCGCATGCCGCGCGACGGCACCGCCGCCCCGGCGGCGGAGCCCGCCGGCGACGAGCCCACCGAGAACGAGCCGAGCACCACCGCCGACGAAGGAGCACGCACGTGACCACTCCCACCGACGCGTCGCCGCAGCCGACGGGCCCGGTCCCCGTCGTGCTCGTCGACGACCACCACATGTTCCGCGCCGGCGTGCGAGCCAGCATGGACGCCCGGGTGCAGGTGGTGGGCGAGGCGGCGGACGTCGACCAGGCCGTGGCCGTCGTGCACGAGCACCGGCCGCCCGTCGTCCTGCTCGACGTGCACCTGCCGGGAGGCAACGGCGGCGGCGGGGCGGAGGTCGTGCGCCGGTGCGCGGACCTCCTCGGCGAGACGCGCTTCCTCGCCCTGTCCGTGTCGGACGCGGCCGAGGACGTCGTGGCCGTCATCCGTGCCGGGGCGCGCGGCTACGTCACGAAGAACATCTCGGCGTCGGACCTGTCCGGGGCCGTGGTGCGCGTGGCGGGCGGGGACGCCGTCTTCTCGCCTCGGCTCGCGGGCTTCGTGCTCGACGCCTTCGGCACGGCCGCGGGAGACGTCGCCGTCGCCGACGACGAGCTGGACCGCCTGTCCAAGCGGGAGCAGGAGGTCATGCGGCTCATCGCGCGCGGCTACTCCTACCGCGAGGTGGCGAGCGAGCTGTTCATCTCCATCAAGACGGTCGAGACGCACGTGTCCGCGGTGCTGCGCAAGCTGCAGCTCTCCAGCCGCTACGAGCTCACGCGATGGGCCGCGGCGCGCCGGCTGCTGTGACGACGCCGGCTCGAGCGACGGCCCGGTAGCGCTCGACGACGACGTCCACGAGCCCCGCGGGCGCGTCCTCGTGGGCGACCAGGAGCGGCGCGGTCGTGACGTCCCCGCCCGCCCGCGCGGCCAGGTCCGCGAAGAACCCCGGCGCGAGCAGGTACGACGCGACGACGACGCGGCGCCCCGGCCGCTCGGCCCGGGCCGAGTCCACGACCTCGTGCACGCGCGGGGTGGCGTTGGCGATGTACCCGACGGCGACGGGGCGGCCCAGGCGCCCGGCCAGGCGGGCGGCGGTGGTCTCGCAGTCGGCGACGGCGCGCGCGTCGCTCGACCCGGCGGCGGCCAGGACGACGGTGTCGTCGTCGCGCAGGCCGGCCTCGGCGAGGCGGTGCTCGAGCACGTCGACCAGGCGGTCGTCGGGCCCGAGCGCGCCGCCGAGCGTCACGTCGTCGCCGGCTGCGACGGCGGCGTCGACGTCCTCGCGCAGGTCGACGTGCACGTGGTACCCGGCCGACAGCAGCAGCGGCACCACGACCGTCGACGCGTCGACGTCCCGCAGCCCCGCCAGGCAGGCCGGCACGTCGGGCTGCTGCACGTCGACGAAGCCCGCGTGCACGGGGACGTCGAGGAGGCGGGCGGCGACCGCCTCGACGAGGGTCGCGACGGCGCCCGCGCCGGTGGCGGACGCCGTCCCGTGGGAGACGGCGAGGAGCGCGGGTGCGGTCATGCCCGCGACCCTAGGGCGGGCGTCGACCGCCGCCGTTTCGCCCGCGTGAACCTCCGTCACGACGACCTCACCGCCGGGGCCGCCGCGGTGTGAGCGGGGTGGTGGGCGGACGCGGGGCCCGTCCACGCCGGGCTGCGCCGCACGACGTCGCCCACGACGGTCACGGCCGGGGCCTGCACGCCCACGGCGCGGGCCCGGTCGGCGATGTCGGCGAGCGTGCCGACGGTCGTGCGCTGGCGGGCGCCGAACCCGTCCTCCACGACGGCGACGGGCGTGTCCGCCGGACGGCCCGCCGCGACGAGCGCGCGGGCGGTGTCCGCGAGCCGGGTCACCCCCATGAGCAGCACGAGCGTGTGGTCGGTGCCGCCGGGCACCTGCCCGACGTCGTCGTGCCCGGTGAGCACGCTGAACCCGCGGGCGAGCCCGCGGTGCGTGACGGGGATGCCGGCGGCCGCCGGCACGGAGACGGCGGACGTCACGCCGGGCACGACCTCCACCTCGATCCCGGCGGCGCGGCAGGCGTCGAGCTCCTCGCCGCCGCGGCCGAAGACGTACGGGTCGCCGCCCTTGAGCCGCACCACGTCGCGCCCGGCGAGCGCGTGCCGCACGAGCAGCGCGGTGATCTCCTCCTGCGGCACGGGGTGGTGCCCGGACGTCTTGCCGACGTCGACCACCTCGACGTCGTCGCCCAGCCCGGCCAGCAGGGACCGCGGCGCCAGCCGGTCGACGACGACGACGTGCGCCGCGGCGAGCAGCCGCCGCCCCCGCACGGTGACGAGGCCCGCGTCCCCGGGCCCGCCGCCGACGAGGGCCACGCGGCCGACGCGCGCGCCCTCGGTGGTCCCGCCGCCGGCGGGGTCCGTGGGACGCACCGCGCGCAGCGGCAGGCTGCCGTCGTCGAGGCCCGCCACGACGGCGTCGCGCACGCGCACGGCGCGGCGCGGGTCGCGTCCGGCCGTGACGGCGACGGCGAGGTCGCCGGCGGGCCGTCCGGCGGCGTCCGTCACGGGGGTGCGGGCCACCGCGGGCACCCAGGCCGAGCCGAGCTCGGCGTCACCGGCCGTGACGCAGAACGTCCGCAGCAGCTCGGCGTCGCCGGCCACGCGGGCGTCCACGTCGGGGTCGCCGGTCGCGGTGTGCACCAGCCACGCGCCGTCGAGGTCGCCGTCGCAATAGCCCCGGGTGATCCGCTCGATCGCGCCGGCGGACACGAGCGCCGCGAGCTCCGGCACGACGTCGGGCGCGATCACGCGCACCCGGGCCCCGGCGGCGAGCAGGCCGCGCACGCGGCGCAGCGCCACGGGGCCGCCGCCCACGACGATGACGAGGCGGCCGGCGACGCGCAGGCCCAGCGGGTACGTGTCGTGCGGGGCGGAAGCCCGAGCCGCGCGCGACCCGTTCGAGGACGTCCTGCGGCCGCTCACAGGTGCAACCCGCACTCGTCCTTGTCCCTGCCGGCCCAGCGGCCGGCGCGGGCGTCCTGCCCGGGCTCGACCCGCTGGGTGCAGGGCTCGCAGCCCACGGAGGGGTACCCGTCGCTGAGCAGGGGGTTGACCACGACGCCGTGCGCGCGGGCGTACTCCTCGACCTGCTCGTCGGTCCAGGCCGCCAGCGGGTTGATCTTCACGACGCCGTTGCGCTCGTCGAAGGAGACCAGGGGCGCGTTCGCGCGGGCCGCGGTCTCGCCGCGGCGGACGCCGGTCGCCCAGGCCTCGTAGCCCTGCAGGGCCTGCCGCATAGGAGCCACCTTACGCATGGCGCAGCAGGCCTCGGGGTCCCGGTCGTGCAGGCGCGGGCCGTGTTCCGCGTCCTGCTCGGCGACGGTGAGCTCGGGGCGGACGTCGACCACGTCCACGTCCATCTCGATCTCGACCGCACCGCGCGTCCCGAGCGTCTCCGCGAAGTGGTAGCCGGTGTCGCCGAAGAGCACGTCGACGAACGGGAGCTGCCGCGAGACCAGGTGCGCGAGCACGAGGTCCTGCATCGACGACGCCACCGCGAGGTACGGCCCGAACTCGCGCACCGCCCACGCGACGACCTCCGTGGCCGTCGCCTCGGGGCGGTCGCCGTCGGCGTGCAGCTGCGCCTGGCCCCGCTCGACGACGTGGCGCAGCTCCTCGACGGACCGACGGTGCCGGGCCGCACGCGCGCGCTGCCGGGCGCCGCGCGACTCCTCGCGCGCCGCGGCCCGGGCCCGCACCTCGGCGAGCCGGCCCCCTCCGGCGGGGGAGGCGAGCAGCGTCACCGGCGAGGAGACCTCGACGGCGGTCACCGCAACGCCTCCTCGTCGGCCCGGTGCGCCCACTGGGCGAACGTCTCGCCGCCGTCGTGCTCGGCGTCATACCGCCGCACGACGCGCTCCACGTACTCGCCGACCTCCGACGCCGGCACCTTGAGGCCGCGGACCGTGCGACCGAGCCCGCCGGCGTCGCGCCCCTCGCCGACCAGGCCGCCGCCCAGGTGCACCTGGAAGCCCGGCATCTGCTCGCCGTCGACCGTGATGATCTGGCCCTTGAGCCCGATGTCGGCGGTCTGGATGCGGGCGCAGGAGTTGGGGCAGCCGTTGACGTTGAGCTCGATGGGCCCGTCCAGGCGGGCGGTGACGTCCCCGAGCCGGTCCTCGAGCTCGCCGATCACGCGGGCCGCGGTGTCCTTGGTGTCGACGATGGCGAGCTTGCAGAACTCGATGCCCGTGCACGCGATGGTCGAGCGGCGGAACAGGCTGGGGCGGGCGGTGAGTCCCAGGGGCTCCAGGCCGTCCAGCAGCTCGTCGACGCGGTCGCCGGGGACGCCCAGGATGACGACCTTCTGGTGCGCGGTGAGCCGGGCGGAGGCCGCGCCGACCCGCTCGATGAGATCGGCCAGCCCGGTGAGGGTGTTGCCGCCGACCCGCCCGACGACGGGCGCGGCGCCCACGTAGAAGCGGCCGTCCTTCTGCTCGTGCACCCCGACGTGGTCGCCGGGGCGCGTGGCCGGTGCCGGGGCGGGGCCGTCGGGCAGCGCGTAGCCGAGGTACTCGGTCTCCAGCACCTCGCGGAACTTCTCGGTGCCCCAGTCGGCGAGCAGGAACTTCAGGCGGGCCTTGTTGCGCAGTCGCCGGTAGCCGTAGTCGCGGAAGATGCGGATGACGCCGTGCCAGACGTCCGGCGCCTGGTCCTCGGTGACGAAGACGCCCAGCCGCTCGCCGAGGCGCGGCGTCGTGGACAGCGCGCCGCCCACCCACAGGTCGTAGCCGGGGCCGAGCTCCGGGTGGACGACGCCGACCAGCGAGATGTCGTTGATCTCGTGCACCACGTCGAGGCTCGGGTGGCCCGTGATCGCCGTCTTGAACTTGCGCGGGAGGTTCGCGAGCTCCGGGTCGCCGATGTAGCGGCGCTTGATCTCGAGGATCACCGGCGTCGGGTCGATGATCTCGTCGGCCGCGATGCCCGCGACCGGGCTGCCGAGGAAGCCGCGCGGGGAGTCGCCGCAGGCCGTCGTGGTCTCGAGGCCCACCGTGTCCAGCCGGCGCCAGATCTCCGGCATGCTCTCGATCTCGATCCAGTGGTACTGGATGTTCTGCCGGTCGGTGATGTCGGCCGAGCCCCGCGCGAAGTCCGCCGAGATGCCGCCCAGCACCCGCAGCGCCTCCGGGGAGAGGGCCTGGCCGTCCGAGCGGACGCGGAGCATGAAGTACCGGTCCTCGAGCTCGTGCGGCTCGAGCGTCGCGGTGCGGCCGCCGTCGATCCCGGGCTTGCGCTGCGTGTACAGGCCCCACCAGCGGAACCGGCCGTGCAGGTCGTCGTCGGTGATCGAGTCGAAGCCCTCGCGGGCGTAGGTCGACTCGATGCGCTCGCGGACGCCGAGCGGCGCCGCCTCCTGCTTGAAGACCTCGTTGTGGTTGAGGGGCTCGGTGCCGTCGACCTTCCACTGCCCGTTCGGGCGCGCGGCGCGCGGGGGGCGGACGCGGGCGGGGGCGTCGTCGCTGGTCGGGGCGGGTGCGGTGGTCTGCGTCGTCATCTGGGGGAGTTCCTCGGGTCCTCGGGGGCGGGACGCGCGACGACGAGCGACTCAGCGGGGGTGGGCCGAGGACCGACGGCGCGCGCCGGTGCTCAGGAGCCGCGCGAGGGCGGCGGGGCTGAGGTAGGGCGCGATCAGCGACAGCAGCACAGACAGCTGCGCATGCTGCGACGCACGCACGCCGGCATCTCGTGACGCGTCGTCACGAGGAGGCGGTGCGCGGCCGTGGTCATGGGGACGACCGTAACCGCACCGGGCGGTGCGGCGCGATATCAGGTCCACATGCTGGGACCACATGGTGGGACGGTGCGAGGACGGCTTGCGGGTGTGATGTGTGACCGGTTGCGGACAGCGGTGTCAGATCCCGGTCCTCGCGCGGCTAGGCTGCCCGCATGGAGTTCCTCTACCACGTCTTCGTCGCGCTCCACTTCGTGGGCTGGGCGATCGTCCTCGGTGGCTACATCGCGTCGATCAAGAGCCCCGGCCTCTACCGCGGGGTCTTCCACGGCGCCGCGACGGCGCTCGTCGCCGGCGTCCTCATGGTCGGCATCGCCGAGATGGGCGACGTCTGGACCGAGGACACCGCGCCGGACATGGCCAAGATCGGCGTCAAGCTCGTGATCGCGCTGATCATCGCGGTGCTCGCGTTCGTCGCCAAGCGCCAGGGCTCGAAGGGCGACAACGGCACGGGTGCCGTGGCCCCGGGCCTCAAGCACTCGATCGGCGCGCTGACGCTGGTCAACATCCTGGTCGCCGTCTTCTGGTGACCGGCCACGTGTCCCCGGGGCGGTCGCGATGAGCGTCCTGGGGGAGGTGCTGGTCGGGCTGGCGATCGCCGTCGGCCTGGTCGGCATCGTCGTGCAGGTGCTCCCGGGCAACGTGCTCGTGCTGGGGAGCATCCTCGTGTGGGCGTGGGTCACCGGTGGCACGACGGCGTGGGTCTGCTTCGCCGTCGCCGCACTGGCGGTCGGGGCCGCCGAGACGGGTCAGTGGCTGCTCGCCGGCCGCCACATGCGCCGGGCCGAGGTGCCCTGGGGCACGCTCGCGCTGGCCGGCGTCGCGGGGATCGTCGGGTTCTTCGTGGTGCCCGTGGTCGGGCTCTTCCTCTTCTTCGCCGGCGCCGTCTTCCTCGTGGAGCTGGCCCGACGGCGCGACGCGGCCGTCGCGTGGACGGCCACGCGCGCGGCCCTCAAGGCCACGCTCATCACCATCGGCGTGCAGCTCGCGGGCGGCGTCGTGGCCACCCTCGCCTGGGTGGTCGGGCTCGTCCTCACCTGAGACGTGCCGCGGCCGGGGCGGTCAGGCGGCGCCGGACCGTGGCGCGTACATGATCACGGCGACCCCGGCGAGGCAGATCAGGGCGCCCGCGACGTCCCAGCGGTCGGGCCGGAAGCCGTCGACGACCATGCCCCAGACGAGCGACCCGGCCACGAACACCCCGCCGTACGCGGCGAGGATGCGGCCGAAGCCCGCGTCCGGCTGCAGGCTCGCGAAGAACCCGTACGCGCCGAGGGCGACCACCCCCGCGCCGATCCAGATCCAGCCGCGGTGCTCGCGCACCCCCTGCCACACCAGCCAGGCGCCACCGATCTCGAAGACGGCGGCGGCGAGGAAGAGCAGGATCGAGCGGAGCACGGTCATGCGCGGGAGTCTGGCGCGCCGGGCGGGCCCGCCGCGAGCCCGTCGCTCAGCCGGCCGGGTTCTCGGTGGCGTACAGCGTGTTGCCGTCCGGGTCCCGGAACGAGAACATCGGCGGCGCCGACTCCCACAGGAGGAGCTCGTCGACGTCGGCGCCCGCGTCCGTCAGGGCCGCGTGGGCGCCACGGGCGTCGGGCGTCACGAGCCGGACCCCCGTGTCGACTCCGGCGGGCAACCCGTCGCCCGCCTGCACCAGCGCGAGCGAGGTCGCGGCGCCCGGCGCGGCGACGTCGACCCACCGGAAGCCCGGCTGCAGCTCGGCGTCGAAGCGGACCTCGAGCCCCAGCGGTCCGGTGTAGAAGGCGAGCGCGGCGTCCTGGTCGCGGACGGGGACCGCGACGGTCTGGACCCCGGTGAATCGTGCTGCGGTCACGGTGGTACCTCCTCGGGCGACGACCCGGCGCCGGTCGCGGCGGGTCCTACGGGAAGGGACGGGGGCCGGGGTCGGATCTCATCGGCGCGCGGCTTAGGGTGTCGGGCGGCAGCGACGGCACGAGGGGGAACCATGACGACGCAGGACGCGGCAGCGCGGCACGACGACCGGTGGACGGTGCGGGTCGCGACGCTCGACGAGCTGGACGCGCGGACCGCGTACGAGGCGTGGCGTCTCCGGCAGGACGTGTTCGTCGTCGAGCAGGAGTGCGCGTACCCGGACCTGGACGGTCGGGACGCCGAGCCCACGGCGCGGCACGTCATCCTGCTCGACGGTGAGCGGGACGGCAGCGTGGTCGCGACCGCGCGCGTGCTCGACGACGGCGACGTGCAGCGCATCGGCCGCGTGGTGTGCCACCCGGACGTGCGCGGCACGGGGGCGTCCGGCGTGCTGATGCGCGTTGCCGTGGAGGCCGCCACCGCCGCCGCGCCGGAGGCCGACGTCGTGCTCGGCGCGCAGTCGCCGCTGACCGGCTGGTACGGGCGGTTCGGCTTCGTCCCCGACGGGCCCGAGTACCTCGAGGACGACATCCCGCACACGCCGATGCGGCTGCGCCGCTAGCTCTCGCCTAGCTGGTCGCGCCTGAGCCCGGCGCGTCCAGGCGGACGGCGCCGACGATGCCGCGCGCTCGCGCGGCGGCGTCGGGCACGGTGTCGAGCCCGGCGTAGACGGCGAGGAAGGCCTCGAAGAGCGCCGCGCCGGCCAGCGTCCGCGCCACGGCCTCGGTGTCGGTGCCGGGGTCGAGGCGTCCGTCGCGCGCCTCGGCGTCGAGGTAGGCCTGCACCTGCAGCGCCGGGCCGTGCGGGCCCGCACCCCGGCGCCCCAGGCCCTCGCGGTGCGCGACGAGCAGCTCGGGAGCGCCGAGGATCGACGCCGCCATCGGGAACGACCGGGCGTAGAACGCGAGCAGCTGGCCGACGAGGGTCGTGACGTTCTCGACGACGGTCGCGCGCCCGACGAGGTCAGCGGGGGCGTCGAGGCCGGGGGCGCGCTCCGACAGGACGCCGAGGAACAGCTCCTGCTTGTCGGCGAAATGCTTGTAGAGCAGTGCCTCCGAGCAGCCCGCCGCGCGCGCGATCTCCTTGGTCGTGGCCCGGGCGATGCCGCGCTCGCGCAGCACGGTCGCCGCGGCGTCGAGGATCCGGTCGCGCGCGCTCATGGGTTCTCCCGTCCCGTTGACATGCCCGTGCGGGCACCTTCATCCTAGGGGTGAGTAAACACTTACTCACCCCACCGGGAACGAGGAGAGGCCCATGAAGATCGCCGTGCTCGGAGCATCAGGACGGACCGGACGCCTGGTCGTGGAGGAGGCTCGGCGCCGGGGCCACCACGTGGTGGCGGTCGTGCGCGACCCGGCGCGCCTGGGCGACCTGACCCCCGACGGCGTCGCGACGGCGGACGGTCTCGACGCCGCCGCGGTCACGGCCGCGCTCGCCGGGGTGGATGCCGTCGTGTCCGCGCTGGGGCCGGTGCCGGGCAGCGCGCCTGGCATCCAGGGGGAGCTCACCCGGGTCCTCGTGCGCGCCGCCCGCGATGCCGGGGTGCGCCGAGCCGTCGTCGTCACCGCGAGCGGCTGGGTGGTCGACGGCGACGACCCGCTGTCCCGCTACCTGGCCAAGCCGATCCTGGCGCGGGCGCTGCGCGACGCGAACGCGGGCTTCGCCCTCGCCGAGCCGTCGGTGCGCGAGTCCGGGCTCGACTGGACGATCGTCCGGCCGCCCATGCTGCGCGACGGCGCGGCCCGCGGCCGGTACCACGAGCGCCGGGACGGCAACGTGCGCTGGCGCTGGTCGGTGCGCCGCGCGGACCTCGCCGCCGCCGTCTGCGACCTGCTGGCCGACCCGACGGCCGTCGGCGCGACGGTCTCGGTCGCCGGCTGAGGGGCGGGTCACGGCCCGGGCGGCACCGGGATGTCGGCCGTGGAGCCTACGCTTGGTCCACGATGACCTCCCTGTTCGACAGCCTGTCCCTGCCCGGGTTCGACCACGCCGCGAAGGACGACACCGCCCGCCTGCCGTCCACCGCCCCGCGCTGGGACGACGACGCCGCGGACCCGGAGTCCGGCGCGCCCGCGTGGGTGCGCGACGCCGCCGTGGAGGCCCACGACGGCGCGCACGGCGCCGCCCCGGCCGAGGGGCGGCCGCGCTCGCGCGGGGCGTTCTCGCACCTGGACCCCGAGGCGTTGCTGGAGGGGCTGAACCCGCAGCAGCGGGCCGCCGTCGAGCACGCGGGCTCGCCGCTGCTCATCGTCGCGGGCGCCGGGTCGGGCAAGACGCGGGTGCTCACGCACCGCATCGCCTACCTGCTGGCCACGGGCCGCGCGCGGGCGGGGGAGATCCTCGCGATCACGTTCACCAACAAGGCGGCGGCCGAGATGCGCGAGCGCGTCGAGCACCTGGTGGGCCCGGCGGGCGGGCGGATGTGGGTCTCGACGTTCCACTCCGCGTGCGTGCGGATCCTGCGCAAGGAGGCCAAGACCCTCGGCCTGCGCTCGAGCTTCTCCATCTACGACGCGGCGGACAGCCAGCGGCTCATCACGCTGGTGACGCGCGAGCTCGACCTGGACGCGAAGAAGTACCCGGCGCGCTCGCTGGCGCACAAGATCAGCGACCTCAAGAACGAGCTGATCGACCCCGAGACGTACGCGCAGAGCTCCGGCGCCGACGCGACGGAGGAGGGCTGGCGCGAGCGCGCCGCGTCCGGGGGGCTGGCCGACGGCGGGGCGCCGGAGTTCGACACCGTGCTGGCGGACGTCTACCGGCGCTACCAGCAGCGGTTGGCACAGGCGAACGCGCTCGACTTCGACGACATCATCATGACGACGGTGAACCTGCTCCAGGCGTTCCCGAACGTCGCTGAGCACTACCGCCGCCGGTTCCGGCACATCCTGGTGGACGAGTACCAGGACACGAACCACGCGCAGTACGTGCTGGTGCGCGAGCTGGCCGGCGCCACCGCCGACGGCCCCGGCGTCGACGGCCTGGACCCCGCGGAGCTCACCGTCGTCGGCGACGCCGACCAGTCGATCTACGCGTTCCGCGGCGCCACGATCCGCAACATCGTGGAGTTCGAGGAGGACTACCCGGACGCCACGACCATCCTGCTGGAGCAGAACTACCGCTCCACCCAGACGATCCTCACGGCCGCGAACGCCGTCATCTCGCGCAACCCGGACCGCAAGCCCAAGCGGCTGTGGACCGACGCCGGCGCGGGGGAGAAGATCGTCGGCTACGTGGCGGACGACGAGCACGGCGAGGCGCGGTTCGTCGCCGAGGAGATCGACCGGCTGGGCGACTCCGACGGCGTGCGCCCGGGCGACGTCGCGGTGTTCTACCGGACCAACGCGCAGTCGCGCGCGCTGGAGGAGGTGCTGATCCGCGTCGGCCTGCCGTACAAGGTGGTGGGCGGCACCCGGTTCTACGAGCGCCGCGAGATCAAGGACGCCGTCGCGTACCTCCGGGCGCTCGCCAACCCGGACGACGACGTCAACCTGCGCCGCGTGCTCAACGTGCCCAAGCGCGGCCTGGGGGACAAGGCGGAGTCGCTCGTGGCGTCGTTCGCCGACCGGGAGCGGATCTCCTTCGGGGCCGCGCTCGAGCGCGCCGACGAGATCGGCGGCATGACGAGCCGCACGCTCAAGCCCCTCCTGGGGTTCCGCGACATGATGCGCGAGCTGCGCGCCCTCGTCGACGACGGCGAGCCGCCCGCCACGATCCTCGGCGCGGTCCTCGACCGCACCGGGTACCTCGCCGAGCTGCGCGCGTCGGACGACCCGCAGGACGCGTCCCGGGTCGAGAACCTCGCCGAGCTGCACGCCGTCGCGGCGGAGTTCAGCGAGCTGGACCCCGAGGGCGACCTCGCGGACTTCCTCGAGCGGGTCTCGCTCGTGGCCGACGCCGACCAGATCCCCGACGAGGACGTGGCCGACGGGGAGGCGGAGCAGGAGCCCAAGGAGGACCAGGGCGTCGTCACGCTCATGACGCTGCACACCGCCAAGGGCCTGGAGTTCCCCGTCGTGTTCCTCACCGGCATGGAGGACGGCACCTTCCCGCACATGCGCTCCCTGCACGACGACTCCGAGCTCGCCGAGGAGCGGCGGCTGGCGTACGTCGGGATCACGCGCGCCCGGCAGCGGCTGTACATCTCGCGGTCGGCGGTGCGGTCCGCGTGGGGGGCGCCCAACGAGTTCCCGCCCAGCCGGTTCCTCGAGGAGGTCCCCGACGACCTGTGGGACTGGCGGCGGCGCGAGTCGTCCACCCAGTACCTGCGCCGTGGCGGGTCCGCCTGGGGCGGGTCGGGCCGCGCGGGAGCCCGGAGCGGCTCCGCGGGCAGCACCTGGTCGCCCCAGAGGAGGTCGCCGTCCGAGGGCGTCGGCGGCCGGATAGGCCGGCCGAAGGACGCGGGCACGACGGCGGCGGGCACGGGCGCGACGTTCGGCTCGGCCACCCCGCGCAAGGACGCGGACGTGCCGTCCCTCGACGTCGGCGACAAGGTGACGCACGACGCGTACGGGCTCGGCACGGTGGTGTCGCTGGAGGGCAGCGGCCCGAACTCCGTCGCGCGGATCGACTTCGGCGCGGACGGCACCAAGCGGCTGCTGCTGCGGTACTCGCCGGTCACCAAGCTCTGACGGTCGGCGGGCAGGGGCCCGCCGCCGCTGGCATGGTGGCCGTGTGCTGCTCGACGCCAGGACGCTGCGCGGGCTCGCCGACGGGACGGTCACGCACACCTACCGCCGGTGGTCCGTCGTGCGGGTGCGGCCGGGGTCGACGATGCGCACCCGCGTCGGGGTGGTCGAGGTGACGGCCGTGGACCCGGTCGGGCCCGAGAGCGTCGACGACGACGCCGCCCGCGGCGCCGGGTTCCGGTCGGGGACGGCCGCGCGGGCCTGGATCGAGCGCCGGGGCGAGGGCGAGCTGTACCGGGTGGGCCTGCGGCTCGCGGGCCCGGACCCGCGGGTGGCCCTGCGCGAGGACGACGACCTCGACGACGCGGCCGTGGACGCGATCCGCACCCGCCTCGCGCGCATGGACCACGCCGCGCCCGAGCCGTGGACCCGCGCCTACCTGGAGCTCGTCGCGGCGCGGCCCGCCGTCGTCGCGCGCACGCTCGCGGCCGATATCGGGATGGAGCGCGACCCGTTCAAGATCCGCGTCCGGCGCCTCAAGGAGCTGGGGCTCACCGAGAGCCTCGACGTCGGCTACCGGCTGTCGCCCCGGGGTCGCGCCTACCTGACGGCCACCGCGGACGACCCGGTGCCGTAGCCGGGCACGGGCCGGGCGCGGGGTCAGGCGGCGCGCGACGCCCGCTCGACGGCGGCCCGGACGGCGGGAAGCTCGGTGCCCGCGGCGCCGGCGGCGTCGGCGAGCAGCCGGCGGCCGGGGCAGTCCGCCCGCAGCACCCCGAGCAGCAGGTGGCCGCCGCCGATCCCCTTGTCCTTGAGGCGCACGGCCTCGCGCAGGGCGAGCTCGAGGGCCTTCTTCGCGTCGTCGGTGAACGGGATGTGACTGCCTCGGCGTGGCCTTCCGGCCCCGGCACGGTCGAGCGCACCGGGGCCGAAGACCTCGTCCGTCCGGCGGCGCACCGCGTCCAGGTCGACACCGACGGCAGCCAGCGCGTCGGCGTCGAGCGCCTCGCCGGACGTGATCGAGCGCCGGGCTCCGGCGACGACGTCGTCCGGGTCGACGCCCGTGGCGCGCAGGGCGTCCGCGGCGGGCCCGGGGCCGCCGACGAGCGCGGCCAGCAGGTGCCGGGTGTCGATCGTGGCCGAGCGCGTCTCCCGTGCGACCTGCTGCGCGTCGACGACGGCCGCGCGCGCCTCCTTGGTGAACCTCTCGAACATCAGATCCTCCTGCCGTGCTTCTTGTGGACCGCCTGCTTGCTCACGCCGAGCGCGTCGGCGACGTCCTGCCACGACCAGCCGAGGCGCCGCGCGCGCTCCACCTGGAGCGTCTCGAGGCGGTCGGCCAGGTCGCGCAGCGCGCGCACGGCCCGCAGGCCTTCGGCCGGGTCGTCGCCGGCGGCCGCGCCGACGAGCGTCTTCTCCGTCATGGCGTCAACTCTGGTTGACGCGATGACGGATGTCAACCGAGGTTGACGAACGAGTTGTCAGGGCCACGCGGAGGTATAGGTGGTCCTGAGCCTGACAACTCTGGCGGCGGCGTGTGGGATCGGTCACCTGCGGCGGGGGATTGCAGGGCCGATGTTCCCGGCGTCGTGCGCGTCGGACTACCCTGTTCGGGGATGTCTTGATGTCGAGACATCGTTCGTGCCGGCCTCTGCCGACCCAGGGGCACCACCGATGGAAGGACGCAGCAGGGTGGACCTGTTCGAATACCAGGCTCGCGACATCTTCGAGAAGCACGGCGTGCCCGTGCTCGGCGGCGTCGTCGCGACGACGCCCGAAGAGGCTCGCGCGGGTGCAGAGAAGCTCGGCGGCGGGACCGTCGTCGTCAAGGCCCAGGTCAAGACCGGCGGCCGCGGCAAGGCCGGCGGCGTCAAGCTCGCGCACTCCCCGGCGGAGGCCGAGGAGAAGGCCGGCGAGATCCTCGGGATGGACATCAAGGGCCACACGGTCCACCGCGTGATGATCGCGCAGGGCGCCAAGATCGCCGAGGAGTTCTACTTCTCCGTGCTCCTGGACCGCGCGAACCGCAACTACCTCGCCATGTGCTCCGTCGAGGGCGGCATGGAGATCGAGCAGCTCGCCGTCGAGCGGCCCGAGGCCCTCGCCCGCGTCGCCGTCGACCCGATCGTCGGCATCGACGAGGCCAAGGCTCGCGAGATCGTCGACGCCGCGAACTTCGCCGAGGACCTCAAGGCCCCGGTCGCCGACGTCATCCAGAAGCTCTGGACGGTCTTCACGGCCGAGGACGCGACCCTCGTCGAGGTGAACCCGCTGGTCCGCACCGAGGACGGCGCGATCGTCGCCCTCGACGGCAAGGTCTCGCTGGACGACAACGCCTCCGAGGTGCGCCACCCGGACCACGAGGCGCTCGAGGACAAGGCCGCGGCGGACCCGCTGGAGGCCAAGGCCAAGGAGAACGGCCTCAACTACGTCAAGCTCGACGGCGAGGTCGGCATCATCGGCAACGGCGCGGGCCTCGTGATGAGCACCCTCGACGTCGTCGCCTACGCCGGCGAGGAGCACGGCGGCGTCAAGCCGGCCAACTTCCTCGACATCGGCGGCGGCGCGAACG
Source organism: Isoptericola sp. NPDC057391 (assembly GCF_042668085.1). NCBI lineage: Bacteria > Bacillati > Actinomycetota > Actinomycetes > Micrococcales > Promicromonosporaceae > Isoptericola > Isoptericola sp. NPDC057391. The sequence goes on from NZ_JBHVBO010000031.1 coordinate 18,348, forward strand.
CCACCGTCATGGCGAACGGCCTGGACGTCATCCTCAACGACCCGCAGGTCAAGAGCGTGTTCGTCAACGTCTTCGGCGGCATCACCGCCTGCGACGAGGTCGCCAAGGGCATCGTCGGCGCGCTGGAGATCCTCGGCGACGAGGCCAGCAAGCCGCTCGTCGTGCGCCTGGACGGCAACAACGTGGACCTCGGCCGCGCCATCCTGCGCGAGGCGAACCACCCGCTGGTCACCCTGGCCGAGACCATGGACGGCGGCGCGGCCAAGGCCGCCGAGCTCGCCCACCTCTGAGCGCCCCGCCGACGTCGAAAGCAGAGATTCGAGAACAATGTCGATCTACCTGAACAAGGACAGCAAGATCATCGTCCAGGGCATCACCGGCGGGATGGGTGCCAAGCACACCGCCCTGATGCTCGACTCCGGCGCGCAGATCGTGGGCGGCGTGAACGCCCGCAAGGCCGGCACCACCGTGACCCACAAGGACCACGAGGGCAACGACGTCACGCTGCCCGTCTTCGGCACCGTCAAGGAGGCCATGGCGGAGACCGGCGCGAACGTGTCGGTCCTGTTCGTGCCCCCGGCGTTCACGAAGGACGCGGCGATCGAGGCCGTCGACGCCGAGATGCCGCTGATCGTCGTCATCACCGAGGGCGTCCCGGTGCAGGACTCGGCCGAGGTCTTCGCCTACCTCCAGGGCAAGAAGACCCGCATGATCGGCCCGAACTGCCCGGGCGTCATCACGCCGGGCGAGTCGCTCGCCGGCATCACCCCGCACACCATCACGGGCAAGGGCCCGATCGGCCTCGTGTCGAAGTCGGGCACGCTGACCTACCAGATGATGTACGAGCTGAAGGACCTCGGGTTCTCGACCGCCATCGGCATCGGCGGCGACCCGGTCATCGGCACCACGCACATCGACGCGCTCGAGGCCTTCGAGAACGACCCGGAGACCAAGGCGATCGTGATGATCGGCGAGATCGGCGGCGACGCCGAGGAGCGTGCGGCCGCGTACATCAAGGAGCACGTGACGAAGCCGGTCGTCGGCTACGTCGCCGGCTTCACCGCCCCCGAGGGCAAGACGATGGGCCACGCCGGCGCCATCGTCTCCGGCTCGGCGGGCACCGCGCAGGCCAAGAAGGAGGCCCTCGAGGCCGTGGGCGTGAAGGTCGGCAAGACGCCGTCCGAGACCGCCCAGCTCATGCGGGAGATCCTGCAGGCGCTCTGACCGCGCCCGCGCACCGTGCACGACGGCGCCCGCCCCTCCGGGGGGCGGGCGCCGTCTGTGTGTCTGCCGGGTTCTGCCCGGCGCTCGGGTGACGATGGGCCGGTGAGCGCACCACCCGGCACCCGACCCACCCGCACGGTCGACGGCGACGCCCCCGCGCGGCGACCCGGCCGCGGGGGCGAGCGGTTCGCCGCCGCGACGTCGGGCGCCTGGGCCACCGTGCAGGGCGTCGTGCTGTCGGGGGCGGTCGTCGTGCTGCTCGCCGTCGTCGGGGTGCTGGGCGGGTCGCCGGACTCCGCCTGGACCGGGGCCGTCGGCGTCGCCACCGGGCTGTGGCTGCTGGGCCACGGCGTGCCGATCGACGCGGGCGGCGGGGTGATCACGCTCGTGCCGCTCGGGATCGGCGCCCTCGCCGTGTTCACCACCTACGTCTCCGTCAAGCGCTCCGCGCTGCCCACCCTGGCCGCCTGGGTCGCGGCGACCGTGACCTATGCCGCCGCGAGCGTCGCCCTCGCCGCCGCGACCGCCGGCGTGGCGGGCGGCGACGGGCTGGCGGCCGTCGCGCCCCGGCTGGCCCTCGCGGCGCTCGGCGGCGCGGTCGTGGGTGGGGCCGGCGCCGCCCTCGGCATCCTCGTGCCGCCCGACCGGCCCGAGGTCGTCGTCCCCGGCGGCCTGCTCGACCGCGCGGTGCCCGACGTCGCGCGGCTCGGCCTGCAGGCGGGCACGGTCGCGCTCGTCGCCCTGTCCGGGCTGGGGGCGGCGATCACCCTCGTGTGGGTCGTGGCGGGACGGGCGACGTCGGAGGACGTGGTGACCGGCCTGGACCCGGGCTGGATCGGCGGCGTCGTGTTCGCCGTCGCGCAGCTCGCGCTGCTGCCCAACCTCGTGCTGTGGGCGACGTCGTGGCTGGCCGGGACCGGGTTCGCCGTCGGGCAGGGCACCCTGTACGCCCCGGGCGGCACCGAGACGGGCCCGCTGCCCGCCGTGCCGCTGCTGGGCGCGCTGCCCGGCCCCGACTGGTCCGGCCCGACGGCGGCGCTCGCCGGCCCGCTCGCCGTCGTGGCCTGCGGCGCGCTCGCCGGCTGGTTCGCGTGGCGGCGGCTCGACCCCGAGCGGGTCCGCTGGGCCGACCTGGCCCAGGTGCTCGCGGGCGTGGTGCTGCTCGCGGGCGTCGTGACCGGGCTGCTGCAGCACTGGGCCGGGGGAGCGGTGGGTGCCGGTCGCCTGGCGCAGGTGGGCGCGGACCCGCTGCTCACCGGCGCTGTCGTGGCCGTCGAGGTCGGGGTCGGGGCGGCGGTCGTGCTGGCGGGCGCGCACGCGCGGGCCGGGGCGCGGCTGCGACGGGAGTAGGCGCCTGCGGAGCGGCGGGAGCGCGCGGGTAGGGTGACGTCGTGCAGACCCCGTCCGGCCACCCCGTCGCGTCCACCTCCGCCCAGGGCACGGCCCAGGCCCGGCTCGTCGTCCTGGCCTCCGGCGGCGGCTCCAACCTCGCGGCCCTGCTCGCGGCCCACGACGACGCCGCGTACGGCGCCCGCGTCGTCGGCGTCGTGTCCGACAAGCCCGGTGCGGGGGCGCTCGACCTGGCCCGGGACGCCGGCGTCGCGTCCGTCGTCGTCGCCCCGCAGGACTTCGACGACCGCCCCGCCTGGAACGACGGCGTGGCCGAGGCCGTGGCCGTCTTCCGGCCCGACTACGTGGTGCTGGCCGGGTTCATGCGCATCCTCGCGCCCTCGTTCGTCGAGCGGTTCGCCGGGCGCATCGTCAACACGCACCCCGCGCTCCTGCCGTCCTTCCCCGGCGCGCACGGTGTGCGCGACGCCCTCGCCTACGGCGTGAAGGTCACCGGCTGCACCGTGCACGTCGTCGACGCCGGCGTCGACACCGGGCCGATCCTCGCCCAGGCCACCGTGCCCGTGCTCGACGGCGACGACGAGGCGTCCCTGCACGAGCGGATCAAGGTCGCCGAGCGCGCGCTGCTGGTCGAGACCGTGGGCCGCGTCGCGCGCGAGGGGCTGCGGGTCGACGGGCGCCGCGCGATCGTCGGCTGAGGTTGCCGCTCAGGAACCCTCGCCGTCCCGAGGAGTGCCGTCGCCGCGGGGGTCGTCCCGCGGCGCGACGGCGGTGAGCAGCTGGTACACCTCGCGCGCAGCGGCGGGCTCGTCGCGGGACGCGGCCAGGCTGCGCTCCGACCAGCGGTTGAGGAGCTGCGAGAGCTCGAGGATGAGCTCGTTCGCCTCCTCGCGGTCGAGCAGCATCGTGGTGAGCATGAACGTGCGTCCGGCGTCGCGGGTCTCCTCGTGGCTGCCGTGCGCGAACACCTCGGCGAGCCACTCGACGGTCGGGCGCAGGATGAGGTCGGCCGCGTCGCCGGCGGCGGGCTTCACGTTGTAGCTGGTCGCGACGTTCTTCCACACGCGGTCCCGCTTGTCGCGGGCGTGCTCGGGGGCCTCGGTGATCATCCCCGCCCTGGCCAGCACCCGGAGGTGGAAGCTCACGGAGTTCGCGGGGTGCCCGATCGCCTCGGCCAGGTCGGCCGCACGGGCGTGACCGGCGACGGCGAGCTGCATGAGGATCCGCTGACGCACCGGGTTGGCGATGGCGCGCAAGGACTCCGGATCGCTGATCTCCATGGTCTCCAGCACGGGCCGAGCCTAACAACGATCCCGCAACATCAGATGCGCAATGACTATTGCGCAACAATGATTGCGGGTCTAGCGTCGGTGCCATGACCGAGACCCAGGCGGCCGCACCGCCGCCCATCGCGAGCGAGACCGGCACCGACGACGCGGCCGAGGCGAACACACCCCTGCGCCGCAACCGGCCGTACCTGCTGCTGATGACCGGCCTCACCACCCAGTCGCTGGGCGGCAGCATCACGAGGTTCGCGGTGCCGCTGCTGGCCCTCGAGCTCACGGGCTCGGCCGCCGCGGCCGGGGTGGTCGCGGCCGTCGGGCAGACGGGTGCCCTCCTCGCCGCGCTGCCGGCGGGGGTCGTCGCGGACCGGGTCGACCGCCGTCGGCTCGTCGTCGGGTCCGCCGCCGTCGCGGCCGTGCTGTGGGCGACCGTCGTGCTCGCGGGCGTGCTCGGCGGCCTCACGGCGTGGCACCTCGCCCTGGTGCTCTTCGGTGCGGCGGTGGCGACCGCGTTCCTCGACCCCGCGATCAGCGGGGCGTTCCGTGCCGTCGTCCCGCCGGCGCAGCTCCCGACCGCGTACGCGACCGCCCAGGGACGCGACGCCGTGGCGGGGATGCTCGGTGGGCCCCTGGGCGGCGTGCTCTACGGCGTCGCGCACGTCGTGCCGATGATCGGGGCGGTCGTGGGGGAGGCGGTCACGGCGCTCTGCGCGGCCTTCGTCCGGGAGCCGTTGAACGGCGACGTCGCGGACCAGCGCGCCCTGCGCCCCGTCGTCGCGCTGCGCCAGGGGCTGCGCTTCGTGTGGTCGCTGCCCCTGTTCCGGGCATGCCTCGGGATGTTCGTCGTGGTCAACGTGGCCCTGAGCGGGATGCTCATCGGCATCCACCTCGAGCTCGCCGGGTCCGGGACCTCGCCCGTGCTTATCGGCGTCCTCGACACGGTCGCTGCGGGCTCGATGCTGCTCGGAGCCGTCATCGCGCCCCCGCTGGTGGCGAGGCTGCGGCTCGGGGTCCTGACGGTGCTGGCGCTCGGGCTGCTCGTCGCGGCCTTCGCGGCGATGGCGGTCGTGCAGGAGTACCTCGCGTACGTCGTGCTGGTCGGCGTCGGGGTGCTGCTGGTGCCGGCCGTCAATGCCGCGATGGCGGGCTACACCGCGGCGATCACCCCGGCGGAGATGCAGGGGCGGCTCGCCTCCGTGCTGGGGCTCAGCGGGGTGGCGGCCATGCCGCTGGCGCCGCTGGTCGGCGGCACGCTGCTCGACGCGGGCGGGATCGGCGCCGTGCTGGGGGTCCTGGTCGCGCTCCTCGCGGCGACGACCGTCGCGCTCGCGCTGGTGCGCGCGCTGTGGCGGGTCGGCACGCCGGACACCTGGGCCGACGACGCCCTCCCGATGCCCGGCGCATGATCCCGCGTCCTGTCAGGGCCGGCGCGGGGTAGACCGCGCGCCGGCCCTGACCGGTCGGGTCAGACGGCGGACCAGCCGCCGTCGGACGCGAGGATCGCGCCGTTGAGGTTCACCGCGTCGGTGGACAGCAGGAACGTGATCGACGCGGCGAGGTGCTCCGCCGTCGCGATGCCGGGGATGTTGCCCATGTACCGGCCGAGGCGTGCGCCGCCGAACTCGGCCTGCGCGGGCACCTGGATGCCGGTGGCGACGCCGCCCGGGGCGACGGCGTTCACCTGGACGCCCGTGCCCGCGTACATCACGGCGGAGGACCTGGTGAGGCCGACGACGGCGTGCTTGGACGCCGTGTACGCGGCGCCCGCGGCGGAACCGCGCAGCCCGGCCTCCGAGGCGACGTTGACGATCCGGCCGCGGCCCGCGGCGAGCATCCCGGGCAGGACGGCGCGCATGAGGCGCATCGTGCCGTCGACGTTCACGCGCATCACGCGCTCCCAGGTGGCGTCGGTGAGCTCGTGCACGGCGCCCATGTCGTCCATGATGCCGGCGACGTTGGCCAGCGCGTCGACGCGTTCGCCGGCGGCGCGCACGATCTCCTCGACGGACTCGGCCGACGTGATGTCGCCCGCGACGCTGACGACCTCGGCGCCCGGCGCGACGCCCGACAGGGACGCCGCGAGGTCGTCCAGCTTCTCCTTCGCCAGGTCGACGGCGACGACGCGCCCGCCCTCGCGTGCCACGCGGGACGCGACGGCGCGGCCGATGCCGGACGCGGCGCCCGTCACGACGACGGTCTGGCCGGCGAAGCGCCCGGAGGTGACCTGCTCGGCCCAGGCGGCGGGGGCGGGGGAGCCGCCGTCGGCGGGGCCGGAGCCGTCGGGGGCGTCGGCGTCGTCCGGCGCCTGCTCGCGGTACGCGGCGACGAGGCCGTCGACCATCTCGGCGGGGAACTGCCCGTTCGACAGGGTGACGAGCTGCTCGAGCGGCAGGCTGCGCGCCGGGGCGAGCGCCGCGGTCGACGCGCCGGCCTGCTCGAGGACGGCGCCGAGGATGCGGCCTCCGACGGGGTGGTCGAGCCACTCGCCGACGGTCGAGGATGCGGACAGGGCCATGGTGCTCTCCTTGCTGGCTGGTCCCTCACGGGCTGTCGTACTAACCGGACAACACTGTCCGGTTAGTAGTGTATTCCCGTGCCGCCCGACAGGAACGACCCCCGTCCGTCCGCCCGGAGCAACCCCGGGCCCGCGGCGGCGGCCCGCAACCGTGCGGCGCTCCTGGAGGCGGCGCACGCCGTCTTCGCCGAGTCCGGGACGGCCGCGCCGCTCAGCGCGGTCGCGCGCCGCGCGGGCGTGGGGCAGGGCAGCCTCTACCGGCACTTCCCGGACCGCGTCTCCCTCGTGGCCGCCGTCGTCGAGGAGAACGTGGACGCGCTGGAGGCCGCGTCGGCGGCGGGCGCCGCCTTGCCGGAGCTGCTCGGCCTGGTGACGCGGCACGCCATCGAGTCCGTCGGGGTGGTCGACCTGCTGGTCGAGGACCGGCCGGGCCGGATGCTGGAGCTGCGCGAGCGCGTCGCGGCGGTGCTCGCGGCGCACCACGAGGCGGCGCTCGCGGCCGGCCAGGTGCCCGCCGGCACCACGGTCGAGGACCTCATGCTCGGCGTCGAGCTCGTGGCCGGCGCCCTCACCCGGCGGGCCGCGGCGGACCGCCCGGGCACCGCTGCCCGGGCCTGGCGCCTGCTCGGCATGGACGTCGAGCTGCCGTGACCGGTCCCGACGACGTTCGGTAGACTCGCCGCGGCCGTGACTGGCGAGGGTGGGTCACCACCGGGGAGCGGCCGACACGTCCCGTCATGCGCGCCGCCCGCCTGGGTGCGAGGGTCTTTCCGCGAGAGAACCCGCCCGAGGAGAACACACTCATGTCCGGAGCACACTCCGCCTCCCACGTCACGGCCCCCGACGTCCAGCTCGCCGACGACGCCCAGCGTCCCGTGCGCCGCGCGCTGCTCAGCGTCTACGACAAGACCGGCCTGGTCGAGCTCGCCACGGCCCTGCACGCCGCGGGCGTGGAGCTCGTCTCCACCGGCTCGACGGCCACGAGGATCGCCGACGCGGGCGTGCCCGTCACCCGCGTCGAGGAGCTCACCGGCTTCCCCGAGTGCCTCGAGGGCCGCGTCAAGACGCTGCACCCGCGCGTGCACGCCGGCATCCTGGCCGACACCCGCAAGGCCGACCACCTCGCCCAGCTCGCCGACCTCGGCATCGAGACGTTCGAGCTCGTCGTCGTGAACCTGTACCCCTTCGCGGCCACGGTCGCGTCGGGCGCCGGCCCGGACGACGTCGTCGAGCAGATCGACATCGGCGGGCCGTCGATGGTGCGCGCCGCGGCGAAGAACCACCCGAGCGTCGCCGTCGTCGTCGACCCGGCGCGGTACGACGACGTGGTCGCGGCCGTCCAGGGCGGCGGCTTCACGTTCGCGCAGCGCAAGCGCCTCGCGGCCGCCGCGTTCGCGCACACCGCGCAGTACGACGTCGCCGTGGCCTCCTGGTTCGCGAGCGTGTACGCGCCCGACGAGACCGCGCTCGAGTCGCACATGCCCGACGTCGCCGGCGCGGCGTTCGAGCGCGCGGCGGTGCTGCGCTACGGCGAGAACCCGCACCAGAAGGCCGCGCTGTACACGCGGACCGACGGCGGCACCGGGCTCGCCCAGGCGACGCAGCTGCACGGCAAGGCCATGAGCTACAACAACTACGTGGACGCCGACGCCGCCTGGCGCGCCGCGCACGACCACGAGGGCCCCGCGGTGGCGGTCATCAAGCACGCCAACCCCTGCGGCATCGCCGTCGGCGAGGACATCGCGCAGGCGCACGCCCGCGCGCACGCCACCGACCCCGTGTCCGCCTACGGCGGCGTCATCGCGGCCAACCGGGTGATCACGAAGACGGCGGCCGAGGGGATCGCGCCGATCTTCACCGAGGTCGTCGTCGCACCCGGGTTCGAGCCCGAGGCGCTCGAGATCCTGCAGAAGAAGAAGAACGTGCGCCTGCTCGTCGTCGACACCCCACCGCACGCCGTCGCCGAGAACCGCCCGATCTCCGGCGGGATGCTCGTCCAGGAGGTCGACCGGTTCCAGGCCGAGGGCGACGACCCGGCGTCGTGGACCCTGGCCGCCGGCGAGGCGGCCGACGAGGCCACGCTCGCCGACCTCGCGTTCGCGTGGAAGGCCGTGCGGGCCGCCAAGTCCAACGCGATCCTGCTCGCCGCCGACGGTGCCGCGGTCGGCATCGGCATGGGTCAGGTCAACCGCGTCGACTCGTGCCGCCTGTCCGTCGAGCGCGCCAACACGCTCGCCGAGGGCGACGCCGGACCGGTCGAGCGGGCCCGCGGCGCGGTCGCCGCGTCCGACGCGTTCTTCCCCTTCGCCGACGGCCTGCAGGTGCTGCTCGACGCCGGCGTCCGCGCCGTCGTCCAGCCCGGCGGGTCCATCCGCGACGCCGAGGTGATCGAGGCCGCGCAGGCCGCCGGCGTGACGATGTACCTCACTGGGACGCGCCACTTCGCGCACTGACCCGGCACCGGCATCGAGCGTGGGGGCGTTTTGCGGCAAAGGGCGGGGGGAGGGGGAACAGAGCACCCCCGAAGCGGCAGGGCGGCGCGGGGCCCGCGGC